>JBEBDP010000181.1:0-2681 GCA_041156925.1 Bacteroidota bacterium
GGTAACGATCTTGAAATCACTGGTATCCGTGTTGTTAAATACGCACCTGACTACAAGGTTGAGTTCCCAGCTGAAAACGAATACGTAATCTTCCGTGCTGCTGACGTTTGGTTGATGAAAGCAGAGGCTCTTCTAAGAACAGGTAAAGCTGCTGAAGGTCTTGCAATCGTTAACACCATCCGCACTAAGCGTGGTGCTACTCCTTTCGCTACTTTAACACTCGACAATCTTCTTGATGAAAGAAGCCGTGAGTTGTACTGGGAAGGTTGGAGAAGAAATGACCTAGTTCGTTTTGGTAAGTTCTTGGGTGCTTGGACTGAAAAGCCAGCATCTGGTGAAGAGCGTTTGTTGTTCGCAATTCCAAGTGAGCAGCTAGCTGTTAACCCTAACTTGTCTCAAAATCCTGGTTATTAATATAATTTAATCTTGATTACTGGAAAGGCCGTTGAAAGACGGCCTTTCTTATTTTAAAAAATGTCTTAACAGTTAATCAATTAAATTTGTGGACTGAATTTTTACGTAAAAAAAATTCGATAGAATCATAAATGCCAAAACGTGATTAGGACTTTTTTCTTTGCAACATTGCTATTTGCTTTATCGTGTAATAATGCTTCCACACCCCTGTTGGAAGAAATGAAAAACACGGGTATTGACTTTGAAAACAAAACAGTCAACACAAAAGAGTTTAATATTTTCAGTTACCGCAATTTTTACAATGGTGGTGGTGTAGCAATTGGCGATCTTAACAACGATGGTCTTGCAGATGTTTTCTTTACCGCAAATATGGGCTCCAATAAACTTTATCTCAATAAAGGTGATTGGAAATTTGAAGATGTGTCTATATCCGCAGGATTCAAGGACAAGAAAAAATGGAGCACAGGCGTTGCCATGGTTGATATCAACCAAGATGGATTTTTAGATATTTATGTTTGTAATGCTGGATACCAAGCGGGTGTTGATACGGAGAATGAATTGTGGATCAACGATGGGAAAATGCATTTCACCGAGCAGGCTGCTGCTTATGGCTTAAACGATGATGGGTTTACTACACATGCTGCTTTCCTTGATTATGACGCAGATGGTGATTTAGACTGTTATATTCTCAACAACAGTTTTATTCCAGTGAATACCCTCAACTATTCCAATAAACGTGAGTTAAGAGCAAAAGATTGGCCTGTTGCAGATGCATTAAAAGGTGGTGGCGATAAACTCTTGCGCAATGATGGAGGAAAATTCATTGATGTAAGTGAACAAGCAGGAATTTATGGAAGTTTGATTGGCTTTGGATTAGGTGTTACTGTTGGTGACGTAAACGGTGATCTTCGTCCGGATATTTATGTGAGCAACGACTTCTTCGAAAGAGATTATTTATACATCAATAAAGGGGATGGAACCTTTAGTGAAGAACTTACAAAACGTGTTCAACACCTCAGCCATTCTTCCATGGGCGCCGATATGGCGGATCTTAACAATGATGGCGAAAATGAAATTTTTGTCACTGAAATGTTACCAGACGATGATAAGCGTCTGAAAATGACGACCTCTTTTGAAAGTTATGATGTCTTTAAATACAAAATCAAATCTGATTTCTATTACCAGTACATGCAAAATACCTTGCAGAAAAACAATGGCAAAGGTGTATTCAGTGATGTTGCACACTACGCTGGTGTGGCAGCTTCAGATTGGAGCTGGGGTGCATTGTTGTTCGATGTAGACAATGATGGGTTGAAAGATATTTATGTTTGTAATGGCATCTACCACGACCTCACCGATCAGGACTTCATTGATTTTTTTGCAGATGAAGTTGTTCAGCGCATGGTGGTTACCGGTGAAAAAGAAGAAGTAGATGAGGTGATTAAAAAAATGCCTTCTCGTCCAATTAAAAATAAATTGTTTCTCAACAAAGGGGGATTCAGGTTCAATGATGCTGGAGATTCAACAGGTATTAAAACAGCTTCTTTTTCTAATGGAGCGGCTTATGGGGACCTCGACAATGATGGCGACCTTGATTTAGTTGTAAATAATTTGAACCAACCTGCCTTCATCTATAAGAACAACAGCAGAGAAATTAAAAAGCATCATTATATTGGTATTCAGCTTGAGGGTGAATCGCCAAATCGTTTTGCAATAGGAACGAAAGTTGAACTCTATCAAAATGGATCAAAACAAACACGTGAACTGATTCCCAATAGAGGGTTCCAGTCTTCAGTGGATTTAAAAATACTTTTTGGCTTAGGTAATAATCCTGCAATAGATTCATTAAAGATTTATTGGCCAAACTTAACTTACCGTACTATTACCAATATCAAAGCTGATTCTGTTTATCGATTTAGTTTTTCAAAAACGGATATACCGTTTATTGAATCAGCTCCTAGTAAGCAAATATTTTCTACTGTACTTGAAGGTGTATTGGATGTACCGGAAGAGGACAATTATGTTGATATCTATCAAGAAAGAAATATACCTCGTTTAATTTCTCGTGAAGGTCCGCGTGCAGCCATTGCAGATGTGAATGGAGATGGCAAAGAAGATGTATTCATCGGCGGTGCTACATCACATGCTGCTAAACTCTATATTCAAACCGCAAATGGGTTTAAAAAAACCAATGAAGAACTATTTCAGCAAGAAAGAGAGCCAGAAGATGTGGCAGCTCAATTCTTTGATGCAGATCAGGATGGAGA
>JBEBDP010000182.1:0-5831 GCA_041156925.1 Bacteroidota bacterium
TGGAACTTTGAATACAAATGGAAAGATGCTGATTGGATTAAAAATAGAGATAAACATAATTCACTTTCAGCACCTTATTCCATTTACGAAGTGCATTTGGCAAGTTGGATGAGGCCTGATCCATTCGATGAGGAATCCTATTACGGTTATTGGGAAATTGCTGAGCGATTAGTGCCCTATGTGAAAGAAATGGGATTTACACATGTGGAAATTATGCCCGTGATGGAATATCCTTTTGATGGAAGCTGGGGATACCAGGGGACAGGCTATTTCGCACCTACATCCAGATTTGGACATCCTGAAGAGTTTATGGCATTGGTAGATGAACTGCATAAGGCAGGTGTAGGTGTTATATTGGATTGGGTGCCTTCACATTTTCCATATGATAGTCATGGTTTATTCATGTTTGATGGTACGCATACCTATGAATATGCTGATATGCGTAAAGGATATCACCCAGATTGGAACAGTTATATTTTCAATTATAAAAGAGGAGAAGTAAAATCTTTTCTGATCAGTAATGCTCGTTTTTGGTTTGATCATTTTCATGTAGATGGACTTCGCGTTGATGCAGTTTCTTCAATGTTGAAATTGGATTATTCAAGAAACGAAGGAGAGTGGGAGCCAAATGAATTTGGTGGAAACGGAAATCTTGAAGCGATCGCCTTCTTGAAAGACATGAACCAGATGGTGTACAGAGATTTTGAAGGAGTGCAAACAATTGCCGAAGAAGCGACCAATTGGCCGGGTGTTTCAAGACCTACTTATGCAGATGGCTTGGGTTTTGGTATGAAATGGATGATGGGATGGATGCATGATACCTTAAGGTATTTCAAGCAGGATCCTGTTTACCGTCAGTTTCAGCAAAATCAGCTATCGTTTAGTATGATGTATTACTACGACGAAAATTTTGTTCTTCCTTTGAGCCATGATGAGGTAGTTCATGGTAAATCTCCAATGATTTATAAAATGCCGGGAGATGAATGGCAGAAATTTGCCAATCTTCGTCTTTTGTATACTTACATGTTTACTCATCCAGGAGCAAAATTATTATTCATGGGGAATGAATTTGGTCAGACGGATGAGTGGAATTATAAAACAGCCTTACGATGGGATCTATTACAATATGATTGTCACAAAGGAATGAAAGCTTGTGTGAGTGCACTTGCTCATCTGCTCAAAGACGAACCTGCGCTTCATGAAAAACAATTTGAGGTAGATGGATTTGAATGGTTAGATCTCAATCATAGACAAGAATCAGTTATCTCCTATAAACGAAAGTCGACTAAGCCTGAGGAAGAACTAATTGTAGTATTAAACATGACTCCTGTTGAGAGAAAAGACTGGAAAATTCAGGTTCCAGATAGCAAGAAATGGAAAGAGTTATTCAACAGTGATCAACATGATTTTTGGGGCACAGGCAATTATTTAAATAGCACAACGATAACTCCTTTAAAAAATAAGACTCAAGCAAGTTTTGAAATTGCTTTGAACTTGCCTCCGCTTGGTGGCATTGTACTTAAGAGAATTTAAAGAATTACATTTTCTCCGGTACGCGAATACCCAGTAAAGACATGCCAGAGGCAATTATTGTGGCAACCCAAGATGCTGTTTTTAACCTCAATTGCTTTTTTTCTTCAGATTCCGCATTGTTTATGCTTAATGCTGCATAAAACGAATTGAAAGTTTGTGCCAATTGAAACAGATAGATGGCTATTGTAGATGGATCAAAGGCATCTGCTGCTTGCTTCAATATTTGTTCATAATGTTCTGCTAGCAACAAGAGTTCTTTTTCTACTGGTATAAGAGGTTCATCGAACTTAGTGAACGATGTGTCTATAGTAGATTTTCTCAAAACAGATTTAATCCTTGCGTGGGTATACTGGATAAATGGACCAGTGAAACCATGAAAATCAATTGACTCTTCTGGATTGAATATCATTTTTTTCTTTGGATCAACCCTCAAGAGAAAGAACTTTAATGCTCCAATACCAATGGTATCGTAAAGTGAATTTAATTCATCTTCATTGAAATCCTTTACCTTACCAAGACTCTGTGTATGTGAAGAGGAAATGGCAATCATTTCATCAATCAAGTCATCAGCATCTACAACCGTTCCTTCTCTGCTTTTCATTTTTCCTGTAGGAAGTTCCACCATGCCATAAGATAAATGGTGAATGCCATTGGCATAGGGGAGTCCGAGTTTCTGACAAATCAATTGAAGCACTTTTAGGTGATAATTTTGTTCATCACCAACTACATAAATACTTTGATCCATCCCATACTCCTCATATTTTTTCTGCGCTAGTCCAATATCTTGTGTGATATAGACAGAAGTACCATCTTTTCTTAGCACTAATTTCTCATCTAATCCATCTTTTGTTAAGTCTATCCAAACGCTACCATCATCTTTCTTGTAAAAAATGTTTTTTTGAAGACCTAACTCTACGGTATCCTTGCCTAATAAATAAGTATCACTTTCGTAATAGGTCTTGGCAAAATCTGAGCCAATTCTTTTGTAGGTTACATCAAATCCTTCATATACCCAGCCATTCATTTCGCGCCACAAGTTCATTACAGAAGGCTCGCCTTTTTCCCAGTCGATTAACATTTGCTGGGTTTCTTTCATTATAGGAGCTTCTTTTTCTGCTTGTGCTTTATCCATTCCACCTGCAACTAGGTCTTCTACTTCTTTTTTATAAGCGTCGTTGAATTTTACATAATACTCTCCAACAAAATGATCTCCTTTTGTATTTGTAGAGGCAGGTGTTGCACCATTAGCATAACGCTGCCAGGCAATCATGCTTTTACAAATATGAATACCTCTATCGTTAACAATGCAACTTTTGATTACTTCAAAACCATTGGCTTTTAATATTTCAGAAATACTCCAGCCTAGAAAGTTATTTCTAAGGTGACCTAAGTGAAGGGGCTTATTGGTATTTGGAGAAGAGTATTCTACCATCACTTTTTTCCCACTCATGGGAGCTTTACCAAAACAACTATCATGATAGTGTTTATTGAGTAGACCAATCAGTACTGATGAGTTTACTTCAAGATTTAAAAATCCTTTGATGATATTGTAGCTGGTAAAAAGTTCAGGTTGTTTATCAATTAGGTACTGCCCTAATTGGTTGCCCAATGCATCGGGACTCAACTTAAGCGGTTTGACCAATGAAAATAGAACAATTGTATAATCGCCAGTAAACTCAGGTTTAGTGGTATTGACCTGGAAATCTTTTTCAGTAAAAGTTGTTTGGTACAATGCACCCAATGCCTCAATTGCCTTTTCTTTGATAATGTTATTCAGCATAACCTTTTTAGATTGTGGCAAATGTACGATTCCCCTTAATTTTATGCTATGTCAAAAGCTACTAAACTTGTTATAACCAGCTTAATTTCTATGATTTTTATTCAAAATCTCACTGCACAGTCGGTTACCATTGATTTGCAAGGCCATAGAGGAAGCAGGGGCTTGATGCCTGAGAATACAATAGAAGCTATGTTGGAAGCCATAAAATGGGGTGTTACAACCTTAGAGATGGATGTGGTGATTACCAAAGACAAACAGGTTGTTCTTTCACATGAACCCTTTATGAATCTTGAAATAGCGACTCCACCAAATGGAATAAGTAGCAGTAGAAATTCAAAAGATTTTAATATATACCAAATGTCCTATGAAGATGTGAGCAAATGGGATGTTGGTGGCAAATTCAATGCGAAATTTCCAGAACAACGAAAAATAAAAGTGCACAAGCCACTGTTGAAAGATTTGATTGCTGCTGTAGAAGCCTATACAAAAGCCAATCATCTTCCTCAAGTGGCTTACAACATTGAGACCAAGATTAGTCCGGATACTGACGAATTGTTTCATCCCGGACCAGTTGAATTTGTCGATTTACTTACAAAAGTGTTAATTGATGCTGGAATTGAAAACAGGACAACCATTCAATCATTCGATCCCAGATCATTGGTTGAATTGCACAAGCGAAAAGCAACATTCACCTTATCATATCTGATTGAAGCATCCCAAAAAATAACTGCGTCTGAAGTAATTGCATTGTTAGGATTTAAACCTGATATAATTAGTCCCGCTTATTCAATGGTTGACGCCTTTTTTGTACAAGATTTTCATCAGCAACAGATGAAGATAATTGTGTGGACGGTTAACCAAGAGGCAGACATTAAGAAAATGGCTGCATTAGGCGTTGATGGAATTATTTCAGATTATCCCAATCGATTTGCTGTCTTGAAACAGTAAGCCGATATTCATGTTCATTCGCCTCAAATTGGTATTTTTGCCTATATTCTAAGGCAATGAAGACAATTGAAGTAGCTGATAAATGGTCGATTGATCAATTCTTACAACTTCCTTTTACGATATACAAGGATGATCCTAACTGGGTTTGTCCGCTCTTTAATGACATAGAGTCAGTATTTGATCCAAAACGAAATAATTTTTTCAGTTTTGGAAAATGTACCAGATGGATTCTGGTAGATGATCAAGGTAAAACCATTGGCAGAATTGCTGCTTTCATCAACAACAAGAAAGCCTACAATGAAGTAGTGCCGACAGGTGGTTGTGGATTTTATGAGTGTATTGATGATTTGGATGCATCCAAAATGCTATTTGATCAAGCAAAGTCATGGCTGACAAACGAAGGTATGCAGGCTATGAATGGGCCAATCAATTTTGGTGAAAATGACATGTGGTGGGGATTGTTGGTTGATGGATTTACAAGCCCGTTCTATGGAATGAATTATAACCCTTCTTATTACAAAGCGCATTTTGAGCATTACGGGTTCAAGATTAAGTACGAGCAAATCTCCAATAAAGTAGATGTGCGTGTTGGAATGCCTGAGAAAGTGCAGAAGATTTCCCAATGGGTTATCAATAAACGCGGGTTTACATTCAAGTCTTTTTCCTATAACGAGTTGACCAAATTTTCAAACGACTTCAAAGAGATTTATAATGATGCTTGGAAAGATTTTGAAAACTTTACGGAAGTGACAGATCTTACCATTCAGGAAACATTACAAAAAATCAAACCAATCATGGATCCTAAGCTGATTTGGTTTGCTTACTCTTCTTCAGGTGAACCTTTGGCTTTTGTTATGATTCTTCCAGATGCAAATGAATTGTTCAAGAACTTGAATGGTAAGTTGGATATGATTGGTAAGCTCAAGTTTTTATGGAACAAGATGACTATTAAACATACCCGGATGCGTGCAGTGATCATGGGGACAAAAGAAAAATATAGAAACCAAGGTCTAGAGTCTTGCTTGTTTATGAAGCTCCAAGAATATACCCGTCCACTGGTTCATTACAAAGAGCTGGAATTGTCGTGGGTAGGAGATTTCAATGATAAAATGCTTGCTTTGCATGAAGCTATTGGAGGTGTTTTTGCTAAAAAACACACTACCTATGTTCATAAGTTTAATGAAAATCAAAATTGATTAAGTGGTAGAAAGGATACATGGCATATTGGATTTTTTCTATCCTTTGTTCAAAAGAATTTTTGATAAAACCACCTATTATTATGCGGCTTGTGGAGGTTTGAATACCCTGTTTGATATATTCTTATTTTTTATCAGTTACAATTTTATACTTCACAAACAAGTTGTTCAATTGCCATTTATTGCAGTGAGTCCGCATATCGCTGCTTTTCTTATGGCTTTTTGTTTTAGTTTTCCAACAGGTTTTTTATTGATGAGGTTTGTTGTATTTCGTTCATCTTATTTAAGAGGACGTATTCAATTGTTTCGTTATTTTCTATCAGTTTGTATCAGCCTTTTTTTAAATTATATATTCCTAAAAATATTTGTAGAAC
>JBEBDP010000183.1:0-2697 GCA_041156925.1 Bacteroidota bacterium
AGGCGAAACAAAGGTATAGGGAATTTAAGTTTGTTTTAAAAAATAGTTTCACATACTTAAAGTAATTTTAAGTTGAAAGATATTCCACATGAAACAATTACTTGTTGTCTTTTTATTTTGCACTTCTGTTATTTCGGCGTACTCCCAAAAAATCGACTACTCATTGGTTGACAGAGAAGATTTCAAAGAAATGAATTTTGAAATCATCGGCAAAATGGGTAACAACATCAATATTTATAAAAACAACAGGAACAGACACGATATTAGCGTTTATGATAACGACATGCAAATCAAGAACAGAATCAAACTTGATTTCATGCCCGAGAAAGTCTATACGGTTGATTTTGTCTCTTATGGCGACTTTGCCTACATGATTTATCAGCACCAAAGAAGAAATATTGTTACTTACTCCATGGTGAAAATCAATCAGGATGGTAAACTCATGACTGATCCTATAGACCTTGACACTTCTCATATTGGAGGAAATTCTGACAACAAAGTCTATTCAATGATTACCAGTGATGACAAAAAAAAGATTGTCATCTTTAAAATCAAAAGAGTCAATGATAAAAATTTTCAAATCACTTCATTGCTGTATAACAACCAGATGGAGCTGATCAAGAAAACAAGTTTTGACTTGAACAACCAGGATAGAGATGGTATGTTTACTGAGTTTTTGGTAGATAACGATGGCGACTTTGTATTTGGCAGGTCTTCTAGAGCTGGCAACAGAGATTATATCAATAAAATTGAGCTTATTTACAAAGAGGCAAACAGTGATACCGTAACCAGATTCCCATTCGCACCGAAAGACATAACATTAGACGAGGTCAAATTGAAAATAGATAATTACAATAAGACATTAATTCTCACCTCCTTATTCTACCAACAACGCAAAGGGAATATCGAGGGATTATATGCAGTGGTTTGGGATAAAAAAACAAAAAAAATCAATGCAGAAACCAGATTCGAATTCAATGATAGCATCAGATTAGATGCCAAAGGAGAAAATGGATCAGTTAAAACTGCATTCAATGATTATTTCATCAGACAAGTTATCCCAGTTCAAGATGGCGGTTTTGCAGTTGCAGCAGAATTATACAATTCCTCCTCAAGAAATAGCGCTTGGAACAGATGGGACTACCTCTACGGTGGCTTTTCGCCTTTCTTATCCCCATACGATATATACTACAACTATCCAGTAACCAGAATGTATGGCGGAGGATGGTATGACCCTTTCAATAGATTTGGACCCCAAAACAACCAAGTGCGCTATGTTGCAGAGAACATTATGGTTTTCTTCTTCAATGCTGACGGACAATTAAGATGGAGCAATTCAGTTAGAAAAAGTCAGTATGATGATAATTCTGATGCTTTCATTTCCTATCAGCTTTTCAACACAGGGAATGAAGTGAGATTCCTTTTTAATCTAAGAGAGAAAAGAGAACAGATGTTATCTTCTGCTACTATGGATGCAGAAGGAAAAGTAAAGCGACAACCAACCTTAAAAAACCTTGATCGCGAGTACGACTTCATGCCCAAGTTTGGAAAACAAATTGGTCTAAGACAAATCGTGATTCCTTGTGTATACAAGAACTATATTTGCTTTGCCAAATTAGAATTCTAAACAAACTTGATCACGTTATTTAAGCATAATAACCCCATTGCCTTAATCCTTTTGCTGGTTTTGGCAACTTTACCTGAATGGAAAGGGAGCAATGAAATCTTAGTAGAAGTAAATAATACCGCTTTACTGTACAGCTATTTTGAGCGCTATTTTTTCTCACTCCATGACAACAGTGGTGGCTTTAGGATATTAAACGTTATCCTACTCTTAGGAGAGAGTCTTTTATTTAACAAGCTTGTGACTGATCACAGATTAATGGAAAAGCCAGGGTTTGTTCCTGCAATGACATTCTTGTTGATACAAGCACTACTTCCCTTCAGAATTGATACTTTTTTTATTGTCATCAATGGTTTGCTCCTAGTAGTAATCAAACTCATGATTGTGGTGTATAAACAAGATAGACCTAGTAATAACTTAATTGGAGCAGGATTTACTGCAGGACTACTCGCAGCCATGAATTCAGGCTATTGGATATCCTATCTATGGTTAATTATTGCATTATTTATAATGCGACCTGCATCTTCAAAAGAGTGGCTCATTTGTACTTTAGGCTTCCTCATGCCATTTTACTTCATCTTGTCATTGGAATATTTAAATGATCAATTAGACCTTAAGCAGTTCTTTTCAGATTTTGGGATATTATTTAGTGTACCAGTTTATACACCATTCATTTGGGTAAAAATGACAATTATCGCCCTTCTTCCTTTGATTGGATTGTGGATGTATAGTCCAGCAATTGGGAAAATGGTAATTCAAAACAGGAAGACTTACTTGATTGTTTTTATTCTCATCTTGGTGATTTTTGGAGTTCTAGCCCTGAAATTTGGAAACTTAGCTAAGGAAATCATGCTCATTTTGACGCCAGCAAGTTTTTTAATTGCTCCTATTTTCCTTTCTTTTAAAAAAGAGTTTATCCCCAACCTACTTTTTTTTCTGTTAATAGCCCTGGCACTCATCCGTTAATTTTCCCTTTACCGCCAAGTCATTCAGATAAAGGTTATAAATTTGCATCAAATAGACCACAATGAAGTTTGGTGTAGTAGTTTTCCCTGGATCCAATTGCGATAGGG
>JBEBDP010000184.1:0-2642 GCA_041156925.1 Bacteroidota bacterium
TTTATCCGACTCCACAACCCATTGCTGTTCTTTTTCCGACAGGCTTAATTTGAGATCAGTCATGAACCTAGAGACCTTCTTTTTCTTTTTCATCCCCAAGGGATAGAAATAGTCGCCTGCCTTCCATTTTCTGACAATCAGCGGAAACTTCAATTTGTTCAAATTCAGCAATGCTTGCTGGCTATCATTTTTAAAATCATGCCCTACTGCAACATGTTGAAATCTAAGCACAATATTATCGAATGTCAATACTGTGTCGGCTTGATCAACAATTCGAATAGTTTGTTCCTGTTCAACAATGGGTTCAACCAGTAACCAATTTCTATTTTTCAATACCCTGAACTGATCGGACGAAATATATTTGCCACTCGGTGCCTCAAACAATTTCTTGAGTTCTGGTATTTGATGTGCAGCAAATCCATAGCGACTAAAAATTTCATGCATGATGGTGTCAATTGGCTCACAATTTTTAAGCTTGTTGACCGGTATTGCATGGCTATTTTGTTGTTCTACAATCAGCTTGTTTTTAATCTCTTTAATTCTTTGTTGATAGACCATTTCTATCTCCTCAAATCGCTTTCCATTCATCAACATATTTGATGTTAATTCAGGAACAACTTCCTCAATTAGAGGAATCACCTTATGCCTAATAAAATTTCTAGTGTAATTGACAGATGCGTTGGAACTATCCTCCACCCACGACAATTGATGCTGAGTGGCATAGTCGGTTAGTTGTTTTCTTTGAGCAAACAAAAGCGGACGAATAATTTTTCCGGTTTTCACTTTCATACCTTGCAAACCAGCAATACCGGTCCCCCTAAAGAGTTGTATCATCATCGTCTCTACCTGATCATCTGCATGATGAGCAGTTAGCAACCATTTCTTCGTAGTACTCCTATCAGAATTAATTACTTGATCAAACCACTCGTAGCGAAGGTTTCGTGCAGTTTCTTGTACACCTTTTTTTCTGATTTCCATTTCTTTGTTGGTGTCAAATTGTTTGACCTGTAATGGAACTTTTAATTGAGTGGCAAGTTCTTTTACAAACAACTCATCTCGGTTACTCTCCTCGCCTCTAAGTTGAAAATTACAATGCAGAATAGTGAAATTGATATTTGCTTTACTCAACAAATGAGCAAGCACCACAGAATCTAAACCACCGCTACAAGCCAGGAATAAACTATCATTTTTACCCCATAGCTTCTTAGTAGCAACTTCTAAAATAAAAGCTTCTTGTAAATTAAAATTATTGTTATGTCTAGCTACACTATTCATTATGACAATTCATCATTTAATAAATTCAATGCCCCCATCAATTCTCTGAGTTCATGTTGTTTCGACAACTGCTTGGCCAATTGAATACCCTTTTCATAAACCACAATTGCGTTTTCGAATAAGGATACTTTTTCATAGGTTTTCCCTAAATGATAGTAGGTACCTAGGTGTTGGTCGTCTATTTGCAAGATGGCTTCCATTTGTTCTATGGCAGCAGGAAAATCACCCAATTTCACCCATTCCATGGCCAAGGCATGCCGACTGAATAAGTCGGATGGATCTGCAGCAATAAAGGATTTTAATTTTTCAATTCTTTCCACTTGGAAATTTTAAACCAGTCCAACAAATTTCCCCATCTAGGGTTATATTTGTGTAAGAAATGGTTGTTGTGACAACTTTTTTTATTTCTAAAACCAGATACCATGAAGATACTTGTTTGCATCAGCAGGACACCCGATACGACTGCAAAAATAGCCTTCACCGATAACAACACGAAATTTGCTACTGACGGCGTACAATGGATCATCAATCCATACGACGAATGGTATGCATTGGTAAGAGCTATTGAGTTGAAAGAAAAAGATGCTTCTGTCACCCTGCATTTAATCAATGTAGGCAATGCGGATACAGAACCCATCATTCGCAAGGCATTGGCCCTGGGAGGTGATGAAGCTATTAGGGTGAATACAGATATTCAAGATCCATTCTTCATTGCAAGTCAGATTGCACATGTGGCAAAGGAGGGCGGATACGATCTGATCATGACAGGTAAAGAGACCATCGACCACAATGGTTCATCAATTGGAGCTATGGTTGCTGAACTCTTAGATTCAAATTATATCAGCTTAGCGACAAAATTGGATATAGAAAATGGAAAAGCCATCGTGAGCAGAGAAATTGAAGGTGGTGAAGAAATAGCTGAGTCAATACTTCCACTTACCTTATCTTGCCAAAAAGGAATGGCAGAAGCAAGGATACCTAACATGAGAGGTATCATGGCTGCTAGAACAAAACCATTGAAAGTAGTCGAACCAGTTCAAGCGGATTGCTACACTCAAACTATTAATTTCTTGCTACCTCCACCAAAAGCAGGTGTAAAACTAATTCCGGCGGATAATCCTGAATTGTTAGTTAAACTATTGAGAGAAGAAGCAAAAGTCATCTAAAAAATATTTTATGTCAGTACTCATTTATACAGAACACCAAGACGGAAAATTCAAAAAGAATTCACTAGAAGCTATTTCATATGGTGTAACCTTAGCCAACCACTCAGGAGCAGAAGCATTTGCATTGGTTGTTGGAAACACAACAGCTTCCTTATCAGATTTAGGAAACTATGGCGTGAAAAAAGTGTTACATGTTCAAAC
>JBEBDP010000185.1:0-5268 GCA_041156925.1 Bacteroidota bacterium
TTTGATGCTGCAAGAACAAGAAGAAAAAAATTATGCTCTGTAGATAAGGCGAATGTATTAGAGACAAGTCGTCTTTGGAGAGAGGTGGTACAGAAGGTTGCATTAGAGTATCCAGATGTAGAAGTGGAATATCAATTTGTTGATGCTACTGCCATGCTTTTGATTAAAGATCCAAAGAAATTTGATGTAGTGGTGACTGCTAATTTGTTTGGTGATATCCTCACCGATGAAGCTTCACAAATTGCAGGTTCAATGGGCATGTTGGCATCAGCATCTATTGGTGATGGCACAGGTGTTTATGAACCCATCCATGGTTCCGCACACGATATTACAGGCAAAGGTGTAGCTAATCCTTTGGCTTCCATTCTTTCTGCTGCTTTATTGTTGGATATCTCATTCGGATTGAAAGCAGAAGCTGATGCTGTTATCAATGCAGTTGATGCAGTATTAAAAAGTGGATACAGAACCAGAGATATTGCTGATGCAAGTACACCAGCTGATAAAATTTTAGGTACTGACGCCATGGGCGAACAAGTATTGGCTAAGCTCTAATTATTTAGCTTAATTTTAAAGGAAGTAAATGTTTTTCGATGAGAAAGCAAGCCTTCCTTTTTTTATTTCTAGTAATTCCTTTCAGTAATTTTGCTCAAAAGCACAAAGTTGTTTTAGAGAAGGATAAAGTTCATCCTCAGATCAATATCTTCATCGAAGGGAAACATTTCACAAGTTTCTTCTTTCCAGATACCATTGCCAAACCCGTTCTTTATCCAATTAAAGCACCTAACGGTACAGTTGTTACCAGAGGATTTCCTGTAACGCCCATTGCTGGTGAACCAACTGACCATCCACATCATCTTGGATTGTGGTTGAATTTTGGAGATGTAAACGGACTTGATTTTTGGAACAATTCATTTGCAATACCTTCAACTGAGAAGCATAAATATGGCACCATAAAGTTTGAAAAAATAACAGAACAAAAGAATGGTGAGGTAGGTGTCTTAAGTTATGCTGCTAATTGGAATGATCATACTGGTAACACATTGCTTAAAGAGAATACCCAATTGGTATTTAAAGAAGTAAACGGCGTATGGGTAATAGATAGGACTACAACATTGAAAGCCATTGCTCAAGTACAATTTAAAGACAACAAAGAAGGACTATTAGGACTTCGTATGGCACAAGAACTTCAAATTCCAACTTTGGTGACAAAAAAATTTACAGATGCAAATGGAATTGAAACGCTCATCAAAGTAAATACTGATGCCACTGCAAATGGGAACTATTTAAATAGTCAGAGCTTTACTGGTGATGCAGTATGGGGAAAAAAGGCAGAATGGACTATGATGTATGGCAAAATGAAAAATGATAGCATCAGTATTGTCATCCTTGATCATCCCTACAATGAAAATTATCCTACTCCATGGCATGCTCGAGGTTATGGTTTGTTTGCAGCAAATCCATTGGGTTCAAAAGTTTTTAATGCTAGTAATAAGGAGTATTCCAAAGTGCTACAACCTGGTGAATCCATAACATTCAAATTTCGAGTTGGTATTGCATCTGATCAACAAGTTTTATCAAAAGAGAAAATTAAACATTTACAAAATGACTTCTATAGTCAAGCTAAGAAGTTAATGTTTGTGGGATCCTATACTTGGAAAGACAATCCAGGTATTCAAGTGTACACCTATGATCAATCTTCAGGCTCAACGGAATTTGTACGTTCGGTAAAACATCCGAATGCATCATACATGGTAAGCACTCCCGATCAAAAATATCTTTATGTTTTGAGTGAAGAAAATCAAACAGGATCGGTAACTGCGTATGCTTTAGATCCGCTGACTGGTAATCTACAATTGTTGAACAAACAAAACATTATTGGTCAGGGTCCTTGTTATGTAAGTTATCATATTCCATCTAAGACAGTCTATACTGCCAATTATTCCAGCGGAAGTATAACTGTTTTCAAAACAAATACAGATGGTTCTTTGCAGCCTGCTTCACAACATGTTGTGTATAGTGGTTCGAGTGTAAATACATCCCGACAAGAAAAACCGCATGCGCATTGTGCTGTGGTGAGTCCGGATAACCAATATTTATATGTAAGTGATTTAGGAACAGATATCATCAACCGACATAAGATTAGTGCTAATGGTTCAATTGAAGAGAAGCCTGTCCAGTTTAAAATAGAGGCTGGCAATGGACCAAGACATATCGTTTTTAATCAGCAAGGATCATTCGCGTATTCTATCAATGAAATGAAAGGCTCTGTGGATGTTTTTGCTATACAACAGGGGGATTTGAAAAAAATACAAACGATTGTAGCAGACACTGTAAATACAAAAGCGGATCATGGTAGTGGTGCAATACAACTCTCTCCAGACGGAAAGTGGTTATTGGTTTCTAATCGTGTAACTAGTGATCAAGTTGTAGTTTTTGCTGTTCAATCTAATGGGCAATTGGTAAAAAAACACCATGTTGAAGTGACCAAGAAGCCACGATTTTTCAGATTTGACGAGGCTGGTAAATTTGTGTTGGTAGCCGGACAAGATGGTGATCAGGTTCAAGTCTTTTCATTTGATAGCAAGAATGGTAAATTAGCACTTCAAAATACATTATCAGTTCCTGTACCGGTTTGTATTGAATTTATTAATTGATTGTTTATGAAAAAAGGTTTCATCTTCATTGTATTGTTTTCTTTTCATTGTTTAACCTCAAAAAGCCAAGTTATGGATCCGGAAAAGCAACTTCAACAAATGGGCATTGTTTTAGGAGAAGTTAAAGCGCCTGTTGCGAATTATGTAAAAGCTGTGCAAACAGGAAATTTACTTTTTTTGTCGGGCCATATTCCTGATGAAGTTGCTGGAAAGAAAACACGTGGTAAAGTTGGTTCAGCGCTTAGTGTTGATGAAGCAAAAGAGGCTGCTAGACTGACAGGCATTGCTCTGCTTACTACATTAAAAGCGTATGTTGGAGATTTAAATAAAGTAAAGCGAATTGTAAAAGTGTTTGGAATGGTCAATGCAGATCCCACATTCACCCAACATCCTGCAGTCATCAATGGCTGTTCAGATTTTCTAGTTGCAGTTTTTGGTGAAAAAGGAAGACATGCCCGTTCGGCAGTCGGCATGGGCTCATTACCATTTGACGCAGCAGTTGAAATTGAAATGATTGTTGAGCTGTAAATTATTGTTTTACTGGTTCAAACAAATAGAATCCATAAGGTTCGATGATCAGATGTTCATGATCATAACCAACATTGATTTCTTTTTCACTCCAGTGATCAAATAGTTTACTGCTGATGAATCCATGTTCTTTAAATGCATACCAAGTGAGATAAGCCGCTTGATTGCTGAAGTTACAAATGCAGTAGAGTTTGTTTTCTCCATCTGTCCTCAAGTATCCTGCAACATGAATATTGTGAGGCGTTAACCAAGTGAGGTTGCTTTGGTCGGCAACAACTTTTAGTTTATTACGAATGGAGATTAATTTTTGCATGGATGCAAATACTTTATTTTCAATTGTTCCTTCTACATCAACGCGACTATTTTTTTCCCAGTTGATGTTAGGTCTGTGCATCCATCTGTTATCATAACTCTTTCCTGGATCTTGTTGATAGCTGTAGTCATTGGTATAGCCAACTTCATCCCCATAAAACAAAATTGGTAATCCACCCAAGAAGATAGAATGCGCTTGCATCATGATGATCTTCTTGATGGAAAGTTCAATCTGTGGTTCGTTGTTTTCGTACAAAGCTTTTTCTAGTCCGCATAAAGAAGCCAACGACCCACTGATTCTTGCATCTCCTGTTTTTGGGTTGGAGGAGAAGAGTGCGCCTCTAGCCGGACTATCCCACAAAGAACCAGAGTAATAATTTTTTAGGTATTGTCTGTGTTCATACGGGTTCTTCCCTGTATGTTCAATCATGTAATCATCATAGCCTAGACCAATATCATCATGACATCTTGTATAGTTTATCCATGATGTACCAAATGGCTTTTGTAAAATTTCATGTTGTGCTGCGAGCATCACACGCGTGTCGCCTGTCGCCAACATATCCCATTGAAGTGCCATATGTGTTGCGTTATAAGCAAAATCACATTCTTTAGCAGTAAATGCGCCTGTCCCAAAGTATTTCATAATCTCTTTAGGAGCAACAATGGCTTCACCTAATAGTGCCATACCTGGTGTAGTAACCATTACACATTGCTTAATCAATCTGAGTAGGGTATGCGCTTGTGGTAAATTCTGACTAGATGTTCCTGTTTGTTTCCAGATGAAGGCAGGTGCATCAATACGAAGTACATCAACACCTAGGTTAGCGTAAAACAAAATGTTGTCTAGCATTTCCCTGAATACAACTGGATTGGTGTAATTGAGGTCCCATTGATAATTATGAAAAACCGTCATCACCCATTTATTACACTCTTGGTTGAAAGTGAAGTTGCCTGGCGCGCTTTCCGGAAAAATGTCAGGCATTTTTTCATCAAACTGATTGGGCAACCATCGGTTATCGTACATGTAAAAATAATCCTGATAATAAGGATCACCTGCTTTAGCTTTCTCTGCCCATTCGTGACGGTGTGAAGTATGGTTGAGGACTATATCAAGCATCATGTACATGCCTTTCTTTTGCATGTCTTTTCTGAGGCTGATTAAATCTTCTAAATTTCCAAAGCGATCATCTACTTTTCTAAAATTAGATACGGCGTAACCTCCATCGCTTTCTCCAGCGGGACTTTCAAAAATTGGCATGAGGTGCAGAAAGTTTATACCTAGCTTTTCGAAGTAGTTCAATTTCTTAGGTAGTTCTTGCAGATTACCACAGAAACGATCTACGTACAAGCTCATCCCCATCAATTCATTGCTGATGAACCATCTCCCTTGATCAGCTTTTTCTTCATCACGGTTTTTTAAGTCGGCACCTCTTTGCTTGAATGCATTTGCCATAGTAATGATCAATGCTTCAAATTGTTGTTGACCATTAGGGTGATTACCATAGATTTCTTTATAGAGATGAAATATGGTATCGATGTCCGACATCAATCTTGCATAGAATAAATTGTCTTTTCCATTTGTATCAAGATTGCATGTAGAAAGAATATGGTTTACCTGTTCGTGTAGGTTTTGATCAAACGTCATCACTGCTTAGTTTACGAATTGAATATATCATTACTGAGGTGCTTGAATGCTTCCATTGCCCCCATGTATTCGCAGGTTCTTGCACCTGCTTTGTTTGCTTTGTTAAAAATTAATTTCCAATCATCTTCT
>JBEBDP010000186.1:0-4519 GCA_041156925.1 Bacteroidota bacterium
ATGGTGAATTAAAATTGATGCTCCCTAAAAAAGAGGGTGCCAGTAAACTACATCATCAAAAAATCAGTGTACACTGACAACAAAAACACTCCCTTGCCTGCAGGTGCAGGCAGGGGTTTTATTAATTATGGCTTATGATTACACAGCATTTGAAAGACAGTAGCACCTTAAACCAGTTTCAATTTGAAGTTCACGCGTGGATCAGACTCATCGAGTTTCTGATACAAGAAAACACGTATCTTAAAAACAGATTATCTGAAGTAATTGACCATATCAAAGACAGAGAAAACCTCGCACTGGCAGAACATTTCCAAAATCAGTTTATCGTAAAAGATGATGTATACGACCACATCATCCATGATTTAAAGAAACAATCTCAAAAGTGGAAAGGTGTGACATCAATCACTTCAAAAGAAGTACAAGATGATCTGAGTAAAATTCAGAAAAATTTAAAAGACCAGCTAGAGTTTATAGAAAGAGATCATGCAGTTCTAACCAAAGACTATAACACTTATCTAGCTTCTCTCTCGCTGAAAAATTAATTCATCAGTAATTCTAATTTCTTTTCATTCAACAATACAATATTCCCTTCTTTAATATCAATTAATTTTTCAGCCTTAAAATCACTTAAGGTTCTGATTAAAGATTCCGTTGCGGTACCTGCAATATTGGCGAGATCTTCTCTAGAGATATGGATGGCAAATTCAGGCTTACCCTTTCCAAATTTATTACGCAACATGATCAAAGCATCTGCAACTCTCTTCCTCAAGGAATTATAGGCGAGTCCAAGTAATTGATTTTCTTTTTCCACTACATTACCAGCCAGAATTTGTAAAAATTTCTTCATCACCAAGGTATTATCCCTTACCAATGCATCAAATTCTTCTCTCGGAATCATTGCAATTTCTGCATCTTCCATCGCTTCAGCCGTTTCCCTGTAAACAGAATTTTCTAACAAAGACATGTAACCAAAATAATCCCCCTCACCATACAACCCAATTGTCAAATCTTTTCCATCATCATTGGTTTTATACAACTTGACTTTCCCTTTTTTCACATAAAATAGACGGTTGGGATGATTGCCTTCGCTATAAATGATACTTTTTCTTTTATAATGATTGGTATTACGGTCAGATGCAAACTCCTTCCAAACGTCTTGCTTACCAATATCCTCTAAAAGATTCTTCATTCCTTCATCAGCTTTCGCATATCGCTTTTTGTACACATCCACTTTCTTCAAACGTTGCTCAATTGCATTAAGTAATTCTAATTCGGTGAATGGCTTGGTGATATAATCATCTGCTCCCATCTCCATACCTTTTCTGAAATCCAATCGCTCTGCTTTGGCAGTTAAAAAAACAAATGGAATATCTCGCAGGTGCTCATTCTTATTGAGCATGTGTAAAACACCATAACCATCCAGCACTGGCATCATGATATCGCAGATTATCACGTCCGGCTTGACTGCTGAGGCTTTTTCTATGCCGTCTTTTCCGTTTTCAGCGGTCACGACTTTATAATTAGCCAATTCTAAAATTTCAGCAGTGTTTTCTCTGATTTCGACATTGTCTTCAATCAACAAAATGGTGTTCATATATTGAATTTTATAGTAAAAATTGTTCCGACTTCAAGCTGGCTCTCAACTTCAATTTTTCCTCCCATCAATTCTACATATTTTGACACGATATGCAGACCAAGTCCAGTTCCTTGAATATTCACCACATTCTTACCTCGGAAAAACCTTTCAAATAGATGTTTCATATCCTCTTCAGGAATACCTAAACCTTCGTCTTTTATTGTTAGTGTTATTTCGCTTTCGGTACATCTGCTATCCACCCAAATGTTTGCACCCTCAGGAGAAAACTTGATTGCGTTTGAAATCAAATTGATAAGGATATTTCTTAATAATGAGGTGTCAAGGTTGACTTGTGTAAGTCCCTCATGGTTATAATTAATGTATTGTCCTTTTTTTAAAATGGGACCAATCTCACTAATAATCAATCGCACCTGCTCTTTGATATTAAAGATGGATAAATGAACTTGTATTTTGCCCTCCTCAATTTTTCCAAGTGATAAAAATTCATTCAGTATATCGGTAAGGTTGTTTACCGCCGACCTTATTCTTAAAATATGTTTATCGCGCTTATCCTGTTCAGCTGCCTCGGTATATTTTCCAATCAAGGAAACAGATGAGAGAATAGTGCTTAAAGGAGTCCTGAATTCATGGGAAGCCATTGACACAAAACGGGATTTCAAGTCGCTTAATTCGCGTTCCTTGCTCAAGGCTTTAGACAATTCATGCGTCCTCACCTCAACTTTGTGTTCCAATTCTTCATTTAGCTTTTCCATCTGCTTGTTAACAGACTCCACTTCTTCTTTTTGTGTACGAAGTAGATTTTCAAACGCTAAACGGGTGGTGATATCAACAATAAAAGCAATAACATATGGTTCATTGTCTATTAAATAATGTCCAAGACTTATTTCGACAGGAAATTCTGTACCATTCTTTTTCAAAGCAACCAGTTTCATCCCCCTACCCATGGGACGATTTTCAGGTTTGTTTTCGTATCGATTCCTGTGCTGCTCGTGATTGCCACGAAACCTCATGGGTATAAGATCCTCTACCTTTACTTTTGTGATTTCATTTTGCTTGTAATCAAATAAACTAAGCGCCTGTTCGTTGGCCAGAATGATATCTCCTTCTTTATTGACCAAAATGATTGGCATTGTTGCATATTGAAACAAAGCCTCGAATTTCTTTACTTCTTTGAATAAGTTTTCTGAAAAGATGCGCTGTGCATCAATATTGATTATGCGCTGGAGATAAAATGATTTATGTTCAAATTCAAATGCTGTAATATCTAGTCGGCATAAAAAAGAATTCCCATTCTTTTTCGTCATCATCACTTCTTCCGTCCAACTTCCTGCCTTTTTCAAAGTATCCATCACCAGCGACTGAATCTCTGCGCCAAGCGGATGTTTGCGACAACCAAAAAATGAATATTGACTGATAAATTCTTCTTTTGTCCCAAAGCCGAAGAACTGTGAATAGGCATCATTACAAAAATAAATGTTGCTGCAATCTTCGTTCCATACTGCAATGAATTCATCTGAAAAAGCCGACCATGCCTGCAACATTGAGGCATGGAATGAAGGAATGCTGATGGGTGGGTTCATAAACACACGTTAAAGTAAGTCACCCTGAAAGACCGGTGAAATATTCAGGCTCAATTTAACCAAAAAAATGCCCTTAAATAAATTCAGGTGCTAAGAACCCACCAAACCAAGAAATAGAAAAAATAAAAACTGGGTAATAAATAGATATACAGCAAAAAGATTACTCTTTTTTACACCCGTCCACTGAAAGAAAAAAGCGATGGCAAATGAAATACCAAACCAACAGGCATAATTCAAAAAAGGTATTTCAGCTGTATGCCATTGCCAAAAACCAAGCTTTATAGCTACAGGCTCCATGATCCAATCAAAAACAGTAGCTAAAACTGCAGTCATAATTGCTATACCTACTTTATTTAGTTGCCATGATTTTTGAACTACCATTACAACTTGGTAAGCTGCATAGACAATACAGAACCAATTCAACCCAATCAACAGGGGAACACCAACTATTTTCTCTCCAAAAACATCGCCATAATGATAGCTGCCAAACAAAATCCCAGTATTTACACCAATGATTTCGGTAATCAGTCCTGCTCCAAAAGCAACAACAAATGCTTTTAATAGACCAAGATGAAGCTCAGTCTCATTCCATAGCAACAGGACAAACATCAGCAAAAGATTAAGCGGTGTATATCCAACAAAAAACGCTCTATTGAAAAAAGCTATACCTATTGCACCTGAGATATGTACCAACAATAGGAGGAAAACCGACAACCTTAACGACCATCTGGGTAGGAAATAACTCGGCAAAAGTGATTGCAGGTTGGAGGACATGTCTTAATAACCATTAAAGCGTTCAATGGTTGAGCAAAAAATCAGTTTTTCGCTAAACAATTAAATCTGTTACAATTTTGGCGCTTTTAAGACACAAAGGGATTCCACCACCTGGATGAACACTTCCTCCTGCAAAATACAGCCCTTTTATTGCAGCAGAATAATTGGCTTGTCTCAAAAAAGCTGCCCATTTTGAATTTGAACTGGTACCATAAAGCGATCCCTTATATGAAGCGGTTTGTTGTTCAATATCCTTTGGCGATAGTACTTCTTCCACCTCAATCAGCTCATTGAGGTCGGTCGACAACATTCTATTGAGTTTAGCAATGATATGCTGTTTTAATGCACTGCGTTGTGTTTCCCAATCCATCTCCGTTTGTGCAGGTGCATTTACCATCACAAACCAATTTTCCCCATGGTCAGGCGCATGACCCTTCTCCATCTTTGAAGTAATGTTGATGTAGATCGTAGGATCATCATAGAACTTCTTCTTCACAAACAAATGATCAAACTCTTCCTGATAATTTTTGCTAAAAAATATATTGTGTAAATGAAGATTTGAAAACGA
>JBEBDP010000187.1:0-3119 GCA_041156925.1 Bacteroidota bacterium
TGATGGAAAAAATAGCATGGACTATCTGGCAGCAGAGTATGTTGTATCGTCCAGTTATGAATCTTGGAAATGCAAAGATCAAGAATTGGATGATGAATAAATTATTCAAAGGCTGGGTAGCGCATCGTTCAGATCTTCAATTTCCAGAAAAAACTTTCAATCAACTTTGGAAGGAAAAACAGATGGAGTCGAAAGTGGAGGTGTAAATAGAGTTACTCTCTAATCTTCTTAAAGCTATTGTTAACTAGGTATACGCCTATAAGTGTGATGATTGTTCCCGCAACAATATAGATGGTGAGTTTTTCGTGCATGAGCCAATCACCAAGGAGCACTGCAACAATAGGATTGATATAAGAGTGAATGGAAACTTGCGTTGCTGGTAAATGTTTCAATGCATAGATATAGGCAGCAAAAGCAATCACAGAGCCAATTAAAATGAGGTAGCCAATTGAAAGCCAGGCTTCTGATGGTACACTTCTATAGGGGACAAAATTTCCCGAGAAATAGGATACAAGGTTTAAGATTATACCAGACATGAACATTTGCCAACCTAGTGAAAAATAGGGGTCCATATCCTTGGCTTGTTTTACAGTCAGTAGTGTAGCCAAAGCCCATGTCATACTAGAAATGACACCAAATAAAATTCCTAGAGAGAAGTCGGTATAAAGAATGTGTTCTACAAACTCAAAAAAAGCAACCAATACACCAAGGAAGCCCAGTAGGATACCAAAGATGGTTTTGGGACTAAACCTGACTTTTTTAAACAATAGAAAACTGAAGATGACCACCCAAATCGGACTTATCGCCCCAACAACAGCGCCTAGTCCACTTGGCATGTACACTACCGATAAAACACTGAATCCATTACTGATTACAAACATCAGAACCGACATCCAGATGATTCTCCAAAACTGTGTTCTTTTGGGAATCATTCTTTTGTAAAAAGTAAAAAAGATTACATAAATGCCACCGCCAAGTAAATGCCTTAAACCTGAAAGCTGTAATGCTGGCAGGTATTTTACACCAACTTTAGAAGCGATCCAGGTAGTGCCCCATAAAATTGAAACCAAAGCGACTGCAAAAAGTGCTTTTGAACGTGCTGGGTTTTCTGCAGTTTGTTTCAATTGTGGTGAATAGCGGTTTTGATTAAAAATTGATATTAATGTCTGAAATGACGAAGTCCAGTCATGACCATCGCAAGACCATTGTTCTTGCAATATTCAATAGAGTCTTTGTCGCGAATAGAACCACCAGGTTGAATATATGCAGTAATTCCTTCTGCATGTCCCATGCTCACACAATCATCAAATGGGAAGAACGCATCACTCGCCATTACAGCACCATTCAAATCAAATTTAAACTGTTTTGCTTTCTCAATGGCATGTCTCAAAGAATCAATTCTTGATGTTTGTCCGCAACCCTTTCCAATTAATTGTAAGTCTTTGGTCAAGGCAATGGCATTCGACTTTAAGTGTTTGCATACTTTGTTCGCGAATATCAATTCTTGTTTTTCAGCATCGGTACAAGTTCTCCCACCTACTTCTTCCCATTTGGCATAGTTGCCTTCATCTACTTGTTGTTGCAAAACGCCGTTTAAAAGCGATTTAAACTGTGTTTTATTGGTCGCTTGCTTTTTTTGAACCAAGAGAATTCTATTCTTCTTGGTAGTGAGCATCGCTAAAGCATCTTCCTCAAATTGAGGTGCAATCAATACTTCAAAGAAAAGTTCATTGATCTGTTCTGCTGTCGCCTTATCGATTGATTGATTGCAAACCAAGACACCACCAAACGCACTTTCCGGATCTCCCTCTAGTGCACTTTTCCAGGCAGCTGCAGTGGTATTTCTTGTTGCAATGCCACAAACATTGGTGTGTTTGATAATGGCAAATGTGGCTGCTGTTTCATTAGCAAATTCATCAATCAATTGTGTTGCTGCTTCAACATCTACCAAGTTGTTATAGGAAAGTTCCTTGCCGTGTATTTGATTGAATACTTCATCTAGTTTGCCATAGAAAACACCTCTTTGGTGTGGGTTTTCGCCATACCTAAGGACCTGTGGGTTTCCCTGGGCGTAAACAAATTCCTGTGCGGGGTCAGTTGCAAAATAATTAGAGATGGCAGCATCGTAGTGCGCAACTACATCAAAGGCTTTTGCAGCATAGGTGCGTCTTTGCTCAATGTTAGTGGTACATTCTTGTTTTTCAAGTAATTCAACAATGTCGTTGTAGTCCGATTTAGAAGCAACCACCAATAAATCGCTAAAGTTTTTCGCTGCGGCCCTGATCATGGATGGTCCGCCTATGTCAATTTTTTCAATGATGAGCTTTTCTTCACTCGTCTGCGCAACTGTTTCCTCGAATGGATAGAGGTCTACAATGACCAAATCAATTTCTGGTATTTCATATTCTTTCATCTCCTGCAAATCTTGTTCAACTGCTCTTCTTCCTAAAATGCCGCCAAAAATTTTAGGGTGTAAGGTTTTTACCCTGCCGCCCAATATCGATGGATAGTCGGTTACCGACTCAACAGGGATGCATTCTAAGCCTAGTTTTTCAATGAATTGTTGAGTTCCGCCAGTTGAATATATCGCTACACCATTTTTGTGCAACAATTGAACCAGTGGTTCTAGACCATCTTTATAAAAAACAGAAATCAGTGCTGACCTAATCTTCTTATACATACTTTTAGTTTAAGCGGTAGATGTTCTACCTGTGATCACATGGTAACAAAAAAGCACCCTTTTCGGGGGTAGAATGAAGTCGCAAATGTACTTCTTGTGCTTGTTTTTCCCATTGCTTAATTTTCCACAGTTTGGTAGATCCATCTGCGATTAACTGAATAGGCTTTTGCTGCTTTAGTAACAACTGGTTAAGTGAAGGAATTGCTTTTGTAAAACCTGACAATAAAAGCATCTTTTTGCCAGCACTGTACTTGTTGAGGTCAATCACTGCCGGTTGTTCTCTTAATGCAACAACTTTCCATTTAGATATGCCCAAGTCATTTTCAAGAGCACGAAGTTGTTTCCTAAACAACAGTTTGTTGGTTAATTGATTTGCTGAAACAACAATTAGGCCAGATTGACCATGTTGATGGACAAGGAAGGTTTGGTCTTTTATCTG
>JBEBDP010000188.1:0-2639 GCA_041156925.1 Bacteroidota bacterium
TTCCGATCTTTGCTCTTCTTTATAGAGTTCTTTTTTCACTCCTGAGTTAGGATCAACTGAATAAATAATGAGTTGGTCTTGTCCACGATTCATCCATTGTATTAGCGCAGTATTGCCGTCGGGTGTCCAATAAGGCATTCCAAAATACTGATCATTCTGCTCGTTGAAGTCGGCCCAAGTAACACTTCCGCCTTCAGGTGAAGTAAAACCAATTTTAACTGTAGGGTTGGCATCACCAGCTTTTGGGTATCTGGTATTTTCAGAATAGCCATGCTGACCGGCTTCGCTGTAAATAGGAAAGAGGGGAACCTTTGTGTCATCCATTCTCATGAAGACGATTTGTTTGCTGTTTGGGCTCCACCAAAATGATTTGTAACGTGTTGGTCTTCCCAAAATTTCTTCGAAGTATACCCAGCTCGCATAACCATTCAAAATCAAATCTGTCCCGTCGTTGGTAAGTCTGTATTCTTTACCTGAGGCAACATGAATGGTGTAGAGGTCGTTTTTCCTTGTAAAAGCGACCCATTCCTGGTCTGGAGAAAGTGTTGGATTGATCTCTGTTTCAGGAGTTGATGTAAGTTTTCTTGCTGCTCTTCCAGGAAAGTTGAGGTAAATATCACCTTCACGAACACCAACACTGTAAACTTCAGATTCTTTTTTGCTGAGTAGACTGGTGCTTGATGGTGTTGATTTTCCTGTTTTACAGTCGACTAAAAACGGTTTCAAAGCAGAATCAGGATGCTCTTTCTTATTGATCAAAAAACTCTCATCATTTACCCAACCCAATACTTGCGGAAGAGGAGTTAAGATTGCTGTTCTTTCATTGCGCAACATTTGTTGCTCAGTCAATTGTTTCTTTTGTGCCCATCCGTTTAAGCTAAGCAATAGCAATGCACCCAGAAAAATATTTTTCATGTTCAACATTTAAATTATTTGAAATTAATCGCGGTAGTTCAAGGCTGGCTTTCTGTTGCCCAATAGCGCTTCATATTTGTAATCGCCTTTGACTTTCAAAAATTCATCCTTAGATTTTTGAATGAGACTTGGATCTGTAAAAAGATCGATAGCAGTAAGTGCCATTGTCTTTGCAGCTACCATCATACCTTTTGTGCCAATTTCTGTTCCGCCACAAGCTACAGCCTGCCAACTGTGTGCTGGAGTGCCAGGCACCCAAGTTGCAGCACGGAGTCCGACTGTTGGAACAGCATAACTTACATCGCCCACATCGGTAGATCCACCGCCTGCATCAGTTTCTATTTTTAAAGGAGCAATGCTATCCGACTGTGAAATTGCTGGAGCTTTATAAGTAAAGCTTGATTGTATTTTTTTAGCAAACTCAATTTCTTCAGCAGTGTATTTTACGCCACCTACTTTTTCTAAATTCTTCTGCATGGCCTCGCCCAATGTTTTATTGAGTAGGAGGTCGTGCGTACCACCAATGATTTCATAATCCATTCTGGTTTCTGTTCCCATTGCTGCAGCTTTGGCGGCAGTCACAACACGTTCAAAAATCTGCTTTACTTGATCACGTTTTGGGTGACGTACATAATAATATACTTCAGCAAAATCAGGAACAACATTTGGTGCTTTACCGCCACTGGTGATCACATAGTGAATTCTGGTTTCTTGAGGGATGTGTTCGCGCATCAAGTTTACCATATAGTTCATTGACTCTACTGCATCAAGAGAAGAGCGACCACGATCAGGGGCACCTGCAGCATGTGCTGACAAACCATAGAACCTGAATTTAGCGGAGCTATTTGCCAAAGCGCTGGTCATGGTAACACCATTTTCAGCGCCAGGGTGCCAGTGGACAGCAACGTCTACATCGTTGAACAAACCTGCTCTAACCATGTAAACTTTTCCTGAGCCACCTTCTTCAGCTGGACAACCAAAAACTTTGATGGTTCCTTTTAGTTTTTTTTCTTCAATCAATTTCTTGATGGAAATGCCTGCAGCAACAGATGCGGTTCCAAATAAATGGTGTCCACAACCATGACCACCAGCTTTTCCTTCAATACCTTTTTTCTCTGGGACAGCTTGTTGTGCCAGTCCGGGTAGTGCATCAAACTCAGCAAGGATGCCAATTACAGGCGAACCGCTACCATAGGTAGCAACAAAGGCAGTCGGGATCTCTGCAACACCTGACTCAACAGAAAAGCCTTCTTTCTTCAATGTTTCCTGAAGTAGTGCAGAGCTTTTCACTTCTTTATATCCAAGTTCAGCATTTTCCCATATTTGTAGGGCAACCTGTTTGTATTGATCATATCCCCCATCAATCGTTTTCATGCTCTCTGTTTTGAGCGGTTCGTTCGTGGGAGTAACTGTTTTCTTTTTTTGTGCAAATGAAACTGTATTGAGCACAAGTAGTGATGCTAAAAAAATCTTACGCATGCTAGTTCAATTTAATCTTCAATATACTGCGATAAGGTCTATTTTCCATTTTTCCTTAATGGAGATTACCCTTTAAGATTTGCAATGTATTTCATATATTTATAATTGCTAGTTTTCTTCCTTTAAAATTCCAAACAACGCACTATGCCATCGATTATTTCCTCCAAAACCACTTCTTTTCTATTTTCCGTTTTGTTTCTTTTTACAGGGACTACCACTGTTTTAGCACAAGCATCTAATGATGC
>JBEBDP010000189.1:0-5485 GCA_041156925.1 Bacteroidota bacterium
TTAAAAAATCTACTTGAAATTGTAGATGCACAATTGGACAACAACGGTGTATTCTATGTTTTACTTCCCTTCTATAGAAAAGAAGAAACAATACAATTAGCAAAACAATATGGATTAAACCCTAGTCAAATAACAGAGGTAAAACAAACACCCTCGCACCAACCCTTTCGGGTAATGTTCAGGTTTGAAAAAACAAATCAGGTTTCTAAACAAAATGAGATAATCATTACAGATAGCAACAGCCACTACACTACTGCATTTGTCAGCCTATTAAAAGACTATTATTTGTATCTTTAAACTTAGCGGTTCCTACCCCAACCCAACCAATCATTTGCATTGGCATAGATCATCAAACCAAATAGAATAACCATTCCTACAATCTGTGCATATTCAAGGAATTTTTCATTTGGCTTTTTACCGGTAATCATCTCAATTAAAGTAAAGAGTACATGTCCGCCATCTAATGCTGGAATAGGCAATAAATTCATGAAGGCCAATACGATAGAGAAGAAAGCAGTAATGTTCCAGAAAGCTTCCCAATCCCATTCATACTTTGGAAATATTGAACCCATAGATTTGAAACCACCTAATCCTTTATATGCTCCGGTAGAAGGATTTAAAATCTTTTTGAATTGGGCAATGTAGAAACCTAATTTATCCATTGCCTTATTTACACCAGCGGGGAATGATCCAAAGAAGCTATACTTCTTGGTTTCGAATTGATACAAACCTTCTTCTTGCATTTCATCCATACTTGGTACTGCAGGAAAAAACCCAATGGAAGTATCTGCACCTACTACAGTATTAATGTCAACTGGTGAACCATCTCTCATCACATGAAGAGCAATTGTATCTCCTGCTTTTTCTAGAATAGTAGGCTTTACTTGATCAAAGAATGTGATGGCTATAGAGTCAATACCAACAATTTTATCATTAGCTTTTAAACCATTTTTTGCAGCAGGAGTGCCAGCAGGCACTTCTCCAACGACACATGGAACACGCGGCATAAGGAGAACAGATCTTTTACCTTTCTCTACAATTTTCTCAATGAAATTAACTGGAATTTCAAGTTCTTGTTGTTGTCCATCACGTTCAATGGTCATCGTTTCACCCAATAACATTGCTGCATTGAGGTCTTCAAAATATTTTACAGGCTCGTTGTTAACTGCTAAAATTTTATCTCCAGTCTTCAATCCAACCTCATTAACCACAGTATCTACTACCCAAACACCTTGCTTCAAACTCTCATTAGGTAGCTTTGTTTCACCCCAAGTAAACAAGATCATGGCATAGATGAAGAAAGCAAGTAAAATATTAACCGTAACACCACCAATCATGATGATGAGACGTTGCCAGGCTGGTTTACTTCTGAATTCCCAAGATTGTGCAGGTTGTTTCAGTTGCTCTTTATCCATGCTCTCGTCAATCATCCCTGAAATCTTCACATAGCCACCAAGTGGAAGCCATCCAATTCCATAAACAGTGTCGCCAATTTTCTTTTTAGCAATTGAAAACCAAGGATCAAAAAACAAATAGAATTTTTCAACCCTGCAACCAAAGATCTTGGCAGGAATAAAATGTCCTAGTTCATGTAAAATAACCAAAATGGATAATGATAAAATTAATTGTCCCGCTTGTAAACCAACAGCATTCCAATTGATATCCAACAACACTTGTGCAATCATGATTGTATTTTATAGGTTGATTAATGAAGCAGCAAAATTTCTTGCTTCCCCATCGCTTTCAAAATATTCTTCTAATGTAGGGTTCTCAATAAAAGGCATATTGGTCATGGTTCTCTCAATTACCTCTGTCATATCTAAAAATCCTAATCGATTTTTCAAGAAACCATAAACCGCTAATTCATTTGCGGCATTGAGTACGCAAGGCATATTACCACCTTGATGCAATGCTGTAATGGCCAATCCAAGATTTCTGAATGTCTTGATGTCTGGCGGATCAAAAGTCAGTGTAGCTGATTTTGCAAAATTGAATCTTGGAAAATCACTTTCAATTCTATGCGGATAAGACATGGCATATTGAATAGGCAGTTTCATGTCTGGCAATCCCATTTGTGCTTTGATGCTATTGTCCTTGAACTGTACCATACTGTGTATGATACTTTGCGGATGAATAACCACTTCTATTTGTGATGGCTGAAGATCAAAAAGCCATTTGGCTTCAATCATTTCTAGTCCCTTGTTCATTAAAGAAGCAGAATCAATCGAAATTTTAGCACCCATGCTCCAGTTAGGATGTTGGATGGCATGTTCGCGTTTTACATTCACCAAGAAGTTGGGTTTCCTTCCAACAAATGGACCACCAGAGGCAGTCAATATGATTTTTTCAATGGGGTTATTTCTTTCACCCACCAAACATTGAAAAATAGCAGAATGCTCGGAGTCGACTGGAATAATACTCACACCCATTTGCTGTGCTTTGGACATAACCACATCACCAGCAACTACCAACGTTTCTTTGTTGGCCAATGCAATGTGCTTTCCTGTTTCTACAGCTTTTAATGTTGGCTTTAATCCAGCAAAACCGACAATACCAGCCATCATCATATCGAAACAGTCCATTGCTGCAGCTTCTTCTAAAGCTTCATCACCGGCAAGAACTTTCGTTTCGATACCTTTCAAGGCATCTTTAACCAATTGGTATTTTTTTACATCCCCAATAACAACTGCCTTAGGCTTGAACTCTAATGCTTGTTCAATCAGCAATTCGGCATTTGATTGAGCTGTTAAAATAGTAGCAGAAAATAAGTTAGGATTAGCACGAATGACTTCAAGGGTTTGTTTTCCTATGGAACCTGTAGAGCCAAAAACGCCTATACGTTTATACAACGTAGGTGCACTCAAGTCATCTTCAAAGGCATAGGAGAAATCAAATTCCATCAAGTAAATTTAGGAGTTGTTGACCATCTTTTCAAGTTCACTGGCAATCTTTCTGTCGTTACTCAAACGTGGTACTTTATTTTGTCCGCCTAATTTTCCCTGCGAACGCATGTAATCAATAAACGCATTCTTTTTAAGCGATCTTATAACCAATGGACGTAAGATATTTCCACGAATTAGATCATCGTAATAAATATTTTTTGATCTCATGCGTTGATCAACCTTTTCAGCAAATGCAGCCATATCGTGAGGCATTTCTTCAAACTCCACAAACCATTCATGATAAGATTTACCGGCATCTGCTGCTACCATAGGAGCAACAGTAAACTCTACTATTTTAGCATTCATCTCTTCTGCTACTTTCATCAAACTGTACTCCACTTCTTCACCAATAACATGTTCGCCAAAGGCAGAAATAAAATGCTTGATTCTACCTGTTACCACAATGCGATAAGGATTAAGGGAGGTAAACTTGACAGTATCACCAATATTATATCCCCACAAACCTGCATTGTTGTTTACAATTAAGGCATAGTTTTCACCTAGCTTAACATCATGGAGGGAAAGCCGCGTTGGAGTATCATTGAATATTTCACCAGCAGGCACAAATTCAAAGAAAATTCCTGAATCAGTATTCAACAACAATCCCTCTTCTTCTCTTGTGTCCTGAAAGGCAAAGAATCCTTCTGAAGCAGGAAAGGTTTCAATCGTATCAATTTTCCTTCCTATACTATCCAATAACTTGGACTTATAAGGCGTAAAATTTACACCCCCGTGCACCATCACTTCAAAATGTGGAAATAAATCCCCAATTTTCTTTCCTGTTTTTTCATGTAGCCTATCAAAATACATTTGGACCCATGGTGGGATACCGCTGATGAGCGACATGTCTTTATTGATGGTTTCTTCTACTATTTTATCCAGTTTGGTCTCCCAGTCTTCAATACAGTTGGTTTCAAAAGAAGGCAACTGATTTGATCTTAGATAACCAGGTATGTGGTGGTTGACTATTCCACTCAATCTTCCTGTTGGAATACCGCCAATCCGATCTAAAGTGGGTGAGCCCGATAAAAATATCATGTTTCCAGAAGCAAAATCTGCTTTTCCGGTCGTTGCGATATACGTAAGCAAGGCATTTCTTGCCGTATTGATATGGTTCGAAATTGAGTCTTTAGATATAGGAATATACTTCGCACCAGAGGTGGTTCCCGAAGTTTTCGCCAAATACAAAGGCTTACCCGGCCAAAGGATGTTTGCTTTACCCTCCTTTATTTTGGCGATATAGGGACTGTATTTTTCGTAGTCGCGTATAGAGATGGACTGCTTAAACGACTGATAATCATTGACTTCTGATAAGTGATGCTCCTTCCCAAATTCAGATCCTCCACCTTTTTTGAGCAGGTCTTTTAGGATTTTATCCTGATCATTCAGGGCCGTTTGCATCGACCGCTGCAGCTTTTTATATATGATGGAGGCAAAGGGTTTTGCCAAATACGATTTGATCTTCATATGAATTCCGCCCTGCGTTTGACAAAGATAACCCCCCTATGCCAAACCAATCGTTTTGATTACCAATAATTTTTGGCATCAAACTTGGGCAAAAACCAATTTCTCCTTACCTTTGCACTCCTAAATTTTGTAATAACATGTTTGCAATTGTAAAGATAGCAGGACACCAATTCAAGGTAGAAGCAGGTCAGCAACTATATGTTCCACACATTAGTGGTAATGTTGGCGATAAGATTGAGATTCCTGAAGTACTGCTTGTTGATAACGAAGGAAAACTTTCTGTAGGTAAAGACGTTACTGTTAAAGTAAATGCTGAAATCCTAAGTGAAGTACAAGGTGATAAAGTAATTGCCTTCAAGATGAAAAGAAGAAAAGGTTTCCGCAAAAAAATCGGACATCGTAAATTGTATACCAAGATCAAGATCGAGAGCATCGCTTGATTATAAACATTAACCAACTATAAAACTCTAGCATCATGGCACATAAGAAAGGTGAAGGTAGTGTTAAGAACGGACGTGACTCACACAGCAAAAGACTTGGTATTAAAATATTTGGTGGACAGCCTGCTGTTTCCGGCAACATCATTTTAAAGCAACGTGGTACTCAATATCATCCTGGCAGCAATGTTGGTGTTGGTAAAGATTTCACCATTTTCGCAACTACTGACGGTGTTGTAGAATTCAGAAAGTCTAAAAACAACAAGACTTTCGTTTCAGTTAATCCAGTCGTAACTGCCGGATAATCAAACCTTAAAAAAAGTTTTTTTTGTTGAATAGGAAAAGTGTTTATACTTTTACTCTGTTATTCATTTTTTCTAACCATTAAATTCTAAACAAAATGGCAACTGCAAAAAAAGCTGCAAAGAAAGCTGCTCCTAAAAAGGCTGCTAAGAAAGCTGCTCCTAAGAAAGCCGCTAAGAAAGCTGCTCCAAAGAAAGCTGCAAAGAAAGCTGCTCCTAAGAAGGCTGCAAAGAAAGCTGCTCCTAAGAAAGCTGCTAAGAAGGCTGCTCCTAAGAAGAAGTAATCTTTCTTCAATGCAAAGAATAACTGTCCCGCTCATGAGCGGGACTTTTTTTT
>JBEBDP010000190.1:0-2757 GCA_041156925.1 Bacteroidota bacterium
CCATTGTCCAAAGCCATGTGCAAAAGCTTAGTACCATTGGTAGTAGTCAACACCAAAATTTTATTCTCAACAAAAGAACGAGGATACTCAAAAGGTGAATTACCATAGCTCAAACCATCAGCCACTTTACCATCTCTTTCACCAGCTGTTATTCCACCCATTTCATTACCCAATTCAATACAACGCTGAACAGATGAAACTGGAATTACACAAGAAGCTCCGTTGTATAATGCAGTGGCAATGGTAGAAGTTGCGCGCAACACATCTATAATGACTACAACACTATTGGTTATATCATACAAATTTAATAAAGCAGGGGATAGACAAGTAAATAAACTCCTCTCTTTTGAACTCATCAAAAATTATTTAACAAATGGAAGTTGTACCACGACAGCTTTCATTTGTTTATCGCGGATATCAATGAATATTTCAGAACCTATAGAAGCAAAATCGCTAAGCACATAACCCATACCGATTCCTTTGTTTAGGGTAGGGGATTGAGTACCAGAAGTAACGCGACCAATCAAATTTCCTTCTGCATCTCTAATAATATAATCATGACGAGGTATTGCACGATCAGTCATTTCAAAACCGACCAACTTCTTTTCAGTTCCAGTCTCTTTTTGTTTCTTTAAAAATGCTGAAGCAGTGAAATCTTTATTGAGTTTGGTGATCCAACCTAATCCTGCTTCATAAGGTGTAGAGTAATCATCAATGTCATTGCCATACAAACAATAACCTTTCTCCAAACGCAAGGTATCTCTCGCGCCTAAACCGACTGGTTTAATTCCGTATGCAGCACCCGCTTCGAAAATAGCTTTCCAAATTTTTTCAGCACTATCTCCTACATTTTCAAAATAGATCTCAACCCCACCCGCGCCTGTGTAACCTGTCGCGCTTACCAATACATTTTCTACACCAGCAAACTTTCCTTTCGAGAAAGTATAATATTTCATATTGAGGATGTCCATGTCGGTTAAAGGTTGTAATGCCTTGGTTGCATCCGGACCTTGAACTGCCAATAAACAAGTTTTATCTGAAATATTATGCATTTCCACACTTCCATCATTGAACTGCATGATCCACTCCCAATCTTTTTGAATATTGGAAGCATTTACTACCAACATGTAGACTTTGTTCTGCTCAACGCAATACACCAACATGTCATCTACAATCCCACCATTTTCATTGGTTAGACAACTGTATTGTGCTTGTCCGTTAGTCAATTTTGATGCATCGTTTGTCCCTACCTTCTGGATCAAAGCCAATGCATGCTCCCCCTTTAAAATGAATTCACCCATGTGGCTCACATCAAAAACACCTACATGATTTCTCACTGTATGGTGCTCGTCATTGATGCCTGAATAGGAAATAGGCATATTATATCCGGCAAATTCAGCCATCTTGGCGCCAAGCGACTGATGCAAATGGGTAAATGGAGTTGATTTCATAGGTGCAAATATAAAAAAAAGGGGCCAAGCCCCTTTGATTACCTTCCCAATTTCAGCAAATTCATTGCCCCGAATAAAAGTCGCCTGCCTTTGGAAGGCGAGGAAAAAACAATTTCTTCCTGTTCGTCAAATGTTGGACGATCAGGAGGTGATGGTGGTGTAGGTGCTTTAGGTAAATATGTGTTTAGGTTAACATTGATTGAAGTATCACCATCTTTAATCTTTATATCAATATCTTCTACATCGATACCTTCACCTTCAACCTCTTTTTCAAATTTTTTCATCATTCTATCCAAACGCTCATCATCGCTTAATTCTTCTTTGTTCTTTCTCTCAATACCATCAGCTTTCATGATATACCAAACTCCAGTTCTCCATGAAGGTTCGTCATAATCATGATCAATTTCAATATTTAAACCACGCTGTCCAGCCCTAACCGTATACCAGCTTAATTCATCTGCGCGTTTATCAATATACACCTCTTTACCTACTGGCACCTTAACCTCAACCATTACTTGCTGATTTCTAAATTTAGTATCAGTAGTAATTGGGAAAGATAAAGGCAATTGAAGAATACTATCTTGTTGAGACACAGTATAGGATATCATTTCAGCATACCCTTCTGCTGAAACTGGTGAAGAAGATCTTGCTCGTTTTACTAAGGTTACATGGAATAAAGAATCTGGACTTTTTTCGATGGATACTCGAATATTAGAAATCAATAAAGAGTCTTCATTACGAGATAAAAATATACCATCATTGTCATATCTAAAATCAAAATCATTATCCACATCTAAATCAAGTGGATAGTATGTTCCGTTAGCCTCCTTAAATTCAATTTTCAATTTTCCATTTGATGGTTGAACCATTGCTATTTCCTCCTTCACTAATCCTGGTCGTTTTAGTTGTTTCGAAACAGTTGCTACAAGCATCACCAAAGCTACCCAGCCTAAAGCCCACAATGAACCAAATGTTATAGCAATTGCATTAGATTTTGATTTGTGCCCAATGATGGCTCTAATTAACCATTGAATAAGTGCAATAACAGGCACTAATATGAAGAGGATCAAAGTTCCCCATGCATACCATTGTATGGTAGTGCCATCAGCAATAAAGTTTTTCAATGGCATCAATGCATTTACAGCTGCACCCATTCCAAAAGTTGCAACTACTAAAGCGATAGCAATAATGCTGAAAATAAATAAGAAGAAGATTTTAAACAACGTCACGATAAAACGTAAAAATCTATTTCCAGTTTTTCTTGCAGCGGGACCAGCTTCAGATCTGAAGTTTTGTGCAGATTCAT
>JBEBDP010000191.1:0-3295 GCA_041156925.1 Bacteroidota bacterium
GGTGAGTTGATGTGTATTGATGCCCTTGAGCGTAATGAAAGTTGTGGTGGTCACTTCCGTGAAGAGTTCCAGACACCTGATGGTGAGGCTTTGCGTGATGATGAAAACTATATGTATGTAGCAGCTTGGGAGAACAAAGGGACTGCTTGGGAGTTACACAAAGAACCACTCAATTACGAAATAGTTAAACCAAGTCAGCGTAGCTATAAATAATTCAATTAAAAAGAAACCTGATTTTATGCAACATTATACAATGAATCTCACACTCAAGGTATGGCGTCAAAAGAACACAAACGCTCAAGGTGCTTTTGAGACCTATCAAGTAAATGATATTTCTTCTGAGATGTCGTTTCTTGAAATGATTGATGTGCTTAATGAAAGATTGATTGCTGAAGGTGCTGATTCAATCGCTTTTGACCACGACTGCCGTGAAGGTATTTGTGGTATGTGCTCAATGGTTATTGATGGTCGTCCACACGGACCATGGCAGGGTACTACAACCTGTCAATTGCACATGCGTGCTTTCAAGGACGGTGATGTTATCACAATCGAACCTTTTAGAGCAAATTCATTCCCTGTTATCAAGGACTTGATGGTGAACAGATCTGCATTTGATCGCATCATCCAAGCTGGTGGATATGTATCTGTCAATACTGGTAATGCTGTTGATGGTAATGCAATTCCAATTGAAAAAGATAAGGCTGATGATTCATTTGCTGCAGCTGCATGTATCGGCTGTGGTGCTTGTGTTGCTGCTTGTAAAAATGCTTCTGCCATGCTCTTTGTTTCAGCTAAGGTTTCTCACTTGGCCTTGTTGCCTCAAGGTGAGCCTGAGCGTAAACAACGTGTGGTGAGTATGATAGCGCAAATGGACAAAGAAGGGTTTGGAAGTTGTACAAATACTTATGCGTGTGAGGCGGAATGTCCTAAGGAAATCTCCGTGCTAAACATCGCAAGATTGAACAAGGAGTACCTCAATGCAAGTCTATCAGGTAGTTAATCTTGTTTCACCCTGATTTAAATACTTTGATGCGCCCATATTTTGGGCGCATTTTTTTGCATGCAAGTCGCCAAAGTTTTAACTTTAACAAGCATCGAAACTGCTCAAATACCCCCAAGTGGCATATGTAAAGGTTTTATTTACTGTATTCATTTTTATAGCCTTTACTGGTATATCCCATGCACAGGACCTATCCACCAGCAGGAAAAAAACAATAACAGTTGGTTCGGCTCCATTAAAAATTGACACTTTAAGTATCGCTCCTAATAGTTTTATAATTAATGAATTAGGCGCAGATTATTATCGAATAGATTATACAAATGCTACCTTAATTTGGCTGAAACCTCCACCCAAATTGAAATATGAAATCAGCTACAGGGTGCTTCCCTTCAACTTAGCAGTTTCTGCCCAAAGGCTATCATTTGATTCAATTTTTTACCGATCGGGTATTGAAGGAGCCAGGCTTTCTGGAACCAAAAAAGATACTCGTCCTTTTGATTTTGGCAAGATCAACTCTAATGGAAGTATTGGAAGGTCACTTGCATTTGGTAATCGCCAGGATGCTGTTTTTAATTCAAGTCTCAATTTGCAGCTAAGTGGATATATAGGAGACAGTATTTTGCTTAATGCTGCAATTTCTGATAACAATATCCCAATTCAGCCAGATGGAAATACGCAGAACCTGAATGAATTTGACCAGGTCTTTATTCAATTTTCCAAGGAAAAATGGAAGTTGGCCCTAGGTGACTTGGATGTGAGACAGAATGATCTCTATTTCTTGAATTTTTACAAGCGACTTCAAGGGGTGTCATTTCAGACTGAAAATAATTTTTCAAAGCAAGTAAGCAACAAATTAATGGCCAGTGGAGCTGTTGCCAAAGGAAAGTTCACCCGTAACGTTTTCCAGGGTATTGAAGGCAATCAGGGGCCTTATCGTTTAAGTGGTGCCAATCAGGAATTGTTTTTTATTGTTTTGGCGGGAACTGAACGTGTGTTTATAGATGGGGAGTTGATGCAAAGGGGGGAGGACCAGGACTATATCATCAACTACAATACCGCAGAGGTCACATTCATGCCTCGACAAATGATTACGAAGGATAAGCGTATCCAAATTGAATTTGAATATGCCGATAGGAATTATCTCAATGCCCAGTTTTTTGTAAATAACCGAATTGCGATAAATGATCGACTAAAACTGACTGTTGGGTTTTTTGGAAACAACGATGCTAAAAATTCACCGATTAACCAAACCTTGACACCTGATCAAAAGCAATTTTTAGGCGGTATTGGTAATGATGTAAAGAATGCTTTCTATCCATCAGCAGTCGCTGATACTTTCTCAACCGCTAACATATTGTACAGAAGGATAGATACCCTTATTGCACCGAATATTCGTGATACAATTTACGTCTATGAAAAAAATAATACTGCTAATTTATACAGTGTTTCATTTACGGATGTGGGACAAGGAGCGGGTGATTATGTGTTGGACAATTCTATTGCAGCAAATGGTAAGGTCTACAAATGGATAGCACCTAATTTGCAAACAGGAGAGAAGAATGGACGGTTTGCTCCTGTTGTGTTGTTGGTGGCACCTAGAAAACAGCAGGTGATAACAATTGCTGCAGATTGGGAAATTTCAAAAAAATCAAGGCTAACAGCAGACTGGGCCTATAGTAAATATGATTTTAATCTTTTTTCCAATAAATCATCACAGGATCAAAATGGTTTTGCAGGAAAAATAGGCTACACAAATGAGCTTACTATTGATTCATCCAAAGGCTTGATTTTACAAGCCAATGTTGGCGGGGAATTTGCAAATGCAACATTCAAGCCAGTAGAGCGATTGAGGACTGTCGAGTTTGCTAGGGATTGGGGTTTGGATCTAGTAGTACAACCAGCTGATGAGAAATTGTTTCACGCACAGATGCAATTGAAACAACGCTTACATCATGTATTGTCATATAAAGTAGAAACCTATAATAGAGATAGGGATTTCAATGCACTTAGAAATTCTATCGAACATAAATATTTGAACAAAGGTTGGAGAATGAATAATGTTTTTGCCATCACTCAGTTTAATGATGCTGTAAAATCTGGTTATTTTCTTCGTCCGTCAGTTGATATGGCTAAACAAATTAAACAGCTCAACAATAGGGAGTTCAGTCTCAAATATACCGTAGAACGAAACTTTACTCAGCTCAAGCAAACTGAAACCATCAGTGGAAACAGTTTCTCTTTTTCTACTTTTCAATTCGCAACACAATCCGACCCATCAAAGATGAACAAATGGGG
>JBEBDP010000192.1:0-2786 GCA_041156925.1 Bacteroidota bacterium
ATCAACAACTTGACCTCTGCTTGCATTGATCAAATAAATTGGGTTTTGCAGTGCGGTAAAAAAATCATCATTTGCATAATGATGTGTTTCTTGGGTCAATGGCAAATGGAAACTAACTACATCTGCAACACTCAGCACTTCATCTAATGATGCCTCTTGAACATTTTGTATTGCAAATCCTTTCTTGTATTTATCATGAGCCAAGACTTTTACGCCAAATGGTGCCAATAAAGCAGCAAAAGCTGAACCGGTATTGCCATAACCTATGATGCCAACAGTTTTCCCGCCAAGTTCAACACCGCGATTCAATTCTCTCAGCCATTGGCCTTTTCTTACTTGTAGCCCTGCACTAAAGACATTGTGCATCATTGAAAGCAACACACCGAGACATTGTTCAGCTACTGCATTTTTGTTGCCTTCCGGACTACTCATGCAAATGATATTTTTTTGTGTAGCATAGTCAACGTCGATGATTTCCATACCACTGCCTAATCGCCCAATCCATTTGAGTTGCACTGCAGCATCAATTAATTGTTGATCTACTTTGATCCTTGTTGTAACAACCATTCCTTGATAAAGATGAATTTGATTGATTAATTCATCATAGGTGATCTTTTCCATCACATCTACTGCAAAGCCTCGCTGCACAAGGGCTTCCTGCAGATAAGGATGCGCATAGGCTGTTATGATTACACGAGGTTTCAATTCATTCGGTTTAACAAGTCAACAAAATCCTGGACAGAAAGTTGTTCTGCTCGCTTGGTAAAAATTGGATCTTGTAACACCTCTGATTTAAAATAGGGTTTTAGTGGATTTCTTAATTGCTTTCTTCTTTGCCCAAAAGCTGCCTTTACCAATACCAGAAATTTTCTGTGTTGTTGAATCCCATATGGATTACCGAGATAATCAAATTGAATGACCCCACTTTTAACTTTTGGAGGAGGATTAAACGCTTCTTCGTCTACATCAAAAAGATAGGTGGTTTTAAAATAAGCTTGAGAAAGTACACTGAGAATACCATATTCTTTGTTACCCGGACCTGCGCAAATTCTCTCAGCTACTTCCTTCTGAAACATACCAATCATTGTCTCTACTTGCTCACGCCAATCAATTACCTTAAATACAATTTGAGTAGAAATATTATAAGGGAAATTACCAATCAAGGTGAATGGCTTATCAAATGGTATGTTTATATCCAATATGCTTTCTTCAGTGATTTTTCCAACTAACTGGGGGTAGGTTTTATGAAGAAATTCTACTTTTTCCTTGTCTATCTCCACTAATTTGAAATCGATATTAGGTAGCTGAATCAAATACTTGGTTAAAGCACCACCACCCGGACCAACCTCCAATAACCGCTGAAACTGCTTTTGTTGCAGGGCTTCAACAATCCTATGACAAACGCTTTCGTCTTTGAGAAAATGCTGTCCCAGTGATTTTTTAAGTGTATACATGTGCCCCAAAATTAAGACAAAGATCCCCGTTTTCATTGTACCTTTACACTTTGAACAAATGTTGAAGCGATGAGTGTAAAAAAAGGACCAGTTATTGGTATTTCTGTAGGCGATCTTAATGGCATTGGTATTGAGCTTATCATCAAAACCTTCGCAGATAGTCGCATTACAGAATTTTGCACCCCAATTGTATTTGGATCTAACAAAGTCATCAACTTTTACAGAAAGTCGATGCCCGAATTAAACATCAACTACAACAACATCAAAGAAATTGCTAAAGCCAACCCTAAACAACTGAATATATTTTCAGCTTGGGAAGAAGATGTAGAGATTCAACCTGGTCAAGCAGACGCAAATGGTGGAAAGTACGGAGTGATTTCATTACAAGCAGCAGTCAAGGCCTTAAAAGCCAATGAAATTGATGCGCTCGTTACAGCACCACTCAATAAACACACCATGCAAAGTGGTGACTTCAATTTTACAGGCCATACTCCTTATTTAAAAGAGGCTTTTAAAGCCGATGATGTTGTGATGTTGATGGTTGCGGAGAACATGAAAGTCGCTTTGCTCACCGAACACGTAGCCATAGGTGAGGTTGCAAAAAACATCACGAAAGAACAAATCATCAAAAAGATCACTCTGCTCAAGAATAGTCTCAAAAAAGATTTTGGGATTGATAAGCCAAAGATTGCAGTACTGGGTCTCAATCCTCATGCAGGTGATGAAGGATTAGTGGGGAAGGAAGAAAAAGAAATCATCAGACCTGCAGTCTTGGAAGCCAAGAAAAATGATTGCGTGGTAATGGGCCCCTATAGTGCTGATGCTTTCTTCGCTAGAGGTAGTCACGAAAAATTTGATGCTGTACTTGCCATGTACCACGACCAAGGACTGATTCCTTTTAAGTCGCTTGCATTAGGAGAAGGCACAAATTTTACTGCAGGCCTTCCAGTAATCAGAACATCTCCTGATCATGGAACTGCGTTTGATATAGCGGGTAAGAACCAAGCTGACGAAGCATCATTCAGACAAGCTATATTCACCGCTATCGATATTTATGAGACAAGAATGGGTTATGCAGAAAGAACAAGAAATCCACTCAGAAAAATATCTGCCCAAGTAGTTGCCAACGCTGTGGATGAAAAACTAGAAGAATAGTAAGCTTAAAATTTAATGACATGAAAATCGTTAAGCTCTTCATCGCATGTTTTCTGCTAGTTCTACAAAGCGCTAGCGCTCAAGAAATCAAAATAGATTCTGCTCAAAAGCTAAACAAGAATATTGTCAAAATCAATTTAATAGCTTTTTCCATCAATGGCCAGTATGAAAGAATAC
>JBEBDP010000193.1:0-4756 GCA_041156925.1 Bacteroidota bacterium
GTTTTGCCGCAAGACTATCATCCACTGTTATCTCTAATCTGACGTGGTTGGGATTCAACAATTCATTTACTTTTCCCTCTACAATTTTCTTTCCTTTATTTATAATCAGCATACTATCAGCTACCTGTTCAATCTCAGACAAAAGATGCGATGAAACCAATACTGTTTTTTTTCTTTCTTTACTCAAATACAGTATCAGGTTACGAATATCTGCAATGCCCTGTGGATCTAGGCCATTGGTAGGTTCATCCAAAATAATGAAGGCCGGATCATGGACCAAAGCCACAGCAATTCCCAACCTTTGTTTCATCCCTTGTGAATACACCCTTACTGGGTCATGACATCTTTTTTCCAAACCAACCAATGCAAGTGTTTGGTTGATTGTTTCTTTTGAAATGTGCTTACCGCTCATTTTTGCAAACAGGCTGAGGTTCTCATAACCAGTTAGATATTTATAGAGATCTGGTTTTTCAACAACAGCACCCATTTGATTGAGTATAGCTTCTCGGTGTGCTGTAATTGATTTTCCAAACAATTGAATAGAACCACTTGTAGGTGCAATGAGTGATAGCAGCATCCTGATGGTTGTCGACTTTCCCGCACCATTTTGTCCGAGGAAACCATATACTTCTCCTTGTTGAACAGAAAAAGATAAGTCATCGACTGCTACAAAATTCCCAAAGTGTTTTTTTAAATGCTCAACCTCAAGGATCATGATGGCTTTATTGATTAGAAACGAAGTGAATAAGCACAATTTAAACAATAAAATGCTGCTATAAGTTCAATAAAAAAGCGCTGGTTATTACCAGCGCTTTAAAAGTATTGTACTACTTGATTTATTTGTACTGAGCAGCAATTGTTTTGGCAAACTCAACCATGGTTTTTAAACCATCTTCAGGAAGATTTCCTTTCTTGAATTCAGCCAAAATTTCTGGATGTTTAGCTTCCAATTCAGACAAGAATTGCTCTTCAAATTCTTTCACAGATTTAACTGGAACTTGTTGAAGCAAACCTTGGGTACCCAAATAGATGATAGCAACTTGCTTTTCTACTGGCACTGGTTGGTATTGACCTTGTTTAAGGATTTCCACGTTACGAGCACCTTTATCGATAACCGACTTTGTAGCAGCATCAAGATCACCACCAAATTTAGAGAAGGCCTCCAACTCACGGTAAAGTGCTTGGTCGAGTTTCAAAGTACCAGATACTTTTTTCATCGACTTGATCTGTGCGTTACCACCCACACGACTTACAGAGATACCTACGTTAATGGCTGGACGAATACCTGCGTTGAACAAGTTAGATTCCAAGAATATTTGACCGTCTGTAATTGAAATTACGTTGGTTGGGATATAAGCAGAAACGTCACCCGCTTGTGTTTCGATGATTGGCAAAGCAGTCAACGAACCACCACCTTTTACAAGATGCTTAATTGAATCAGGCAAATCATTCATTTTAGCAGCAACTTCATCTTTTGCAATCACCTTAGCAGCACGCTCCAATAAACGACTGTGCAAATAGAATACGTCACCAGGATATGCTTCACGTCCAGGAGGGCGACGCAACAACAATGAAACCTCACGGTAAGCAACTGCTTGCTTAGATAGATCATCATAAATGATCAAAGCAGCATTTCCTGTATCGCGAAGGAACTCACCAATCGCAGCACCAGCAAATGGTGCATAGAATTGAAGAGGTGCTGGATCAGCAGCTGGAGCAGCAACGATGATGGTATAATCCATCGCGCCATTATCCTCTAATGTTTTCATTACACCTGCGATAGTAGAGGCTTTCTGACCAATCGCAACATAGATACAATAAACAGGCTTACCTGCTTTGTAGAATTCTTTCTGATTGATGATGGTATCAATTGCAATAGCAGTTTTACCAGTCTGACGGTCGCCGATGATCAACTCACGCTGACCTCTTCCGATAGGAATCATGGCATCAATAGCCTTAAGACCAGTTTGTAGCGGTTCTTTAACCGGCTCACGGAAAATTACACCTGGTGCTTTACGCTCGATAGGCATTTCATAAAGATCACCTGCAATTGGACCTTTACCATCTATTGGTTCACCCAATGTATTGATTACACGTCCTACCAAACCCATACCGGCTTTGATAGAAGCAATCATACCCGTTCTTTTTACTTTAGATCCTTCTTTGATACCAGTACCCTCACCCATCAATACCACACCCACGTTATCTTCTTCAAGGTTCAAGGCAATGGCTTTTACTCCATTTTCAAACTCAACAAGTTCACCGGATTTTACATTGTTCAATCCGTAAACACGAGCAATACCGTCACCTACTTGAAGAACGGTGCCCACTTCTTCTAATTCAGCAGAGGTATTGAAATTGCTCAGCTGCTGACGAAGTATCGCTGAAATCTCATCGGGCTTAATGTCTATCATATCTGATGATTTAAAAAATGATTCTTGTGATTATTTAATTTGACTAACGTACATATTGTTGATAAACTGCTTCTTGATAAATTGGAGATCATGCTTAATACTTGCATCAAATAATTTATCGTCTACCTGCATCACCAATCCACCAATGATTGAAGGATCTACTTTCTCTTTTAGTTCAATACGCTTACCAGTAAGCATCTTGTTGTTTTCCAATTCCTTCACAATTGATTGCCTTACTTCGTCAGAAACAGCTACTGCGGTAGTCATTTCAACAACTTTGATTCCCTTGTGTAGACGATACTTATCAAAATAAGCTTCAATAATGTCTTTGATGGCAACTGCTCTTCCTTTGTGAAAAATCAACTTGAAGAAGGATACAGTGATGGGCTGGACATGTTGTGCAAATACTGCTTCAAATATTGAAGTTTTTTTGTCACTTCCAATTACAGGAGAACCTAGCAAAGTACTCAACTCCTTGTGGTTAGCCTGTTGAATAGTGTTCAAATCTGCATGAACCTGATCAACCTTGCCTGTTTCCAGTGCAAGATCAAACAAAGCTTTTGCGTAACGATATGCTACTTTAGAATGACCCATGCTTTTCTATAATTAGTTTCCGAACTGGTGAAGTTCACCAGCCATTTGCTGAATATATTTTTCCTGTTCTGCTTTATTATCAAGTTGCTTACGGATAACCTTTTCAGCAACTTCAATAACCATGTTACCAATCTGATTTTTCACATCAGTTAGTGCAGCCATTTTCTGTGTTTGGATAGCAGCCTGTGCATCCGCAATTATTTTTGCAGCTTCGGCTTTAGCTTGATCCTTTGCTTCATTTACAATGCGATCCTTGGTTTCCTTTGCTTCTTTCAACATCTGTGAACGCTCTTCACGTGCTTGAGCCATTAAAGCTTCATTCTCACTTTTCAACTGTGCCATTTCTGCTTTTACCTTTTGAGCAGAAGCCAATGACTCAGCGATACCAGTTTCGCGCTCCGATAATGATTTAATGATGATACCCCAAGCGAACTTCTTTAGAATAAAGAATACTAAGAGAAATGCAACAAGGGTCCACACCAAAAGACCTAAACCAGGTAATAAAAGATCCATGTTTTATATTTTAAAAGACTTGTTTTTAAAGTACTGCATCCTCCGCCCTGTGCATTGGATGCAGTATGATTTTGGCGAAATGCTGATTGATTACTTCAATACAGCAAGAAGACCTGCAATAACCGCGAAAAGGGCAACACCCTCAACGAAAGCTGCTGTCAGGATCATGTTCGCACGAATGTCATTAGCAGCCTCTGGTTGACGTGCAATTGATTCAACTGCACCTTTACCAATCTGACCAATACCGATACCGGCACCGATAGCAGCGAGACCTGCACCGATAGCACCACCAAGGTGGGATACGCTAACGTCGAGCAGAATGTTCATCAGACTCATGATACTTGTTTTTAAAAATGAAAAAAGCGTTTAGTGGTGACCTTCATCGTGACTACCTTCAAAAGCCTGTCCGATAAATACAGCAGTCAGGTTAGTGAAGATGAAAGCTTGAATGAAAGCAACCATTATTTCAATCAGATAAATGAATACAGCAAAGCCAACAGAAAGTGGTGAGAAACCCCATCCGGCAATACCGCTCATTTCTCCGAAAATAAATATCAATGTTATGAAACTTAAAATGATGATGTGACCAGCAACCATGTTGGCAAAAAGACGGACTATAAGCGCGAATGGCTTGGTAAATACACCGAGCAATTCAACAGGCAACATAATGAAGATTCTTACTGGCGTTGGAACACCTGGGAACCAAAAAATATGACCCCAGAAATGCTTGTTGGTGCTGAATAAAATCACAAAGAAAGAAATCACACCAAGAACAACAGTGAAGGCAATGTTACCCGTTACGTTTGCTGAACCTGGAAGCAATCCAAATAAGTTATTGATCAAGATAAAAAAGAAGACAGTCAGCAAGTAAGGAAGATACTTCTTGTACTTACCACCAAGATTAGGCTTAGCTACTTCATCTCTAACAAAAGTGATAACAGGCTCAATAGCGTTCTGCCAACCTTTTGGTGCAGAATTAACACCCTGGCCTTTTTTGTACTTAGCTGCTATATTAAGCATCAATACAACAAGTAAAGTGAGTGCTAAAAACATTTGCACTACATTCTTGGTGATGGATAAGTCGTACACATGTTCATTAGGATCTTCAGCATGGATTTTATCATGCTCCATTTTATAGCCATTATAGGCTTCATGTCCGTGATGGAACTTTGAAGATGAAAACACAGAAAGACCCTTTTCCTTTGAATACAAAATAATAGGAAGCGGGATGGTTG
>JBEBDP010000194.1:0-3576 GCA_041156925.1 Bacteroidota bacterium
ACCATGTTGGTCGTTTACAACTGAAATAGATGGCTTTTCTTTCATTAACCTCATCATGGTCTTCACAAAATTATGCCCGAATTGAGAGTAGACCCATGAAGTTCGAATAACGACTGCTTCAGGATTATTATCAAATGCAGCTTGCTCTCCTGCTAATTTCGATTGACCATAAACAGAAACGGGTTGAGGTGCATCTGACTCATGATGCTCTCCTTGCTTTTCCCCATCATAAACATAGTCCGTAGACACGTGTATAAACTTGCAATGCATAGCATGAGAGACTGCTGCAAGAATTCCAACTGATTCAGCATTGACGATAAAAGCTAATTCTTTTTCTGATTCTGCTTTGTCTACAGCAGTATAGGCAGCACAATTGATACAATAGTCCGGCTTAAAAGCAGCAAAAGTATTTCTGACCAATTCAAAATGATGGATGGGCAAATCTTCGCGCGATAAGAACAGGAATTCAAAAGCAGGAAATTCTTGTGCTACAACCCGCAACTCTTTACCCAATTGTCCGTTAGCCCCTGTTACGAGTATTTTTTTCATACATCAATTAAAATAGGATATGCTGAGCATCAAATGCAGGTAAAACAAGATCCTTATCAGATACAACCATTTTATCCTGTTCCACTTGCCAGTCGATTCCCAACTTTGGATCATTGAACAAGATACCCGACTCACTTTCTTTGTTGTACAATGCATCACATTTGTACATCACATCTGCCTCTTCACTCAACACGGAAAACCCGTGTGCAAAACCTTTAGGAATGAGCAATTGTAAATGGTTCTGACTCGACAAAACAACTGAAAAAGACTTGCCATAGGTAGGCATATCATGCCTTAAATCAACAACTACATCCAATATTTCACCCTTTAAAACCCTGATCAATTTTGTTTGTGCATAAGGTGCCTTTTGAAAATGCAAACCCCTTACAACACCATACTTAGATTGAGATTGGTTGTCTTGTACCCATTCAAAATCTAAACCATTGTTTTTAAATGTCTGGCTATTAAAGCTTTCAAAGAAATAGCCGCGTTCATCAGCAAACACACGTGGCTCCAATACAAATAAACCTTCAAATCCTGTTTCTACAACTTTCATCTTATCGGTTTACATATTGTTCATTGTAATACTGCTTGTAACTTCCAGAAGTTACATTGGCAATCCATTCGCTGTTCGACAAATACCAATCAATTGTCTTTTCCAATCCCTCTTTAAACTGCAAAGATGGCTCCCAACCCAATTCTTTATTGAGCTTGGTAGCATCAATAGCATAACGCTTATCATGACCTGCTCTGTCTTTAACAAACGTTATCAATTTTGCACTTTCACCTTTTTCTCTTCCTAATTTACTATCCATGATTTCACAAAGCAAATGGACAATATCCAAATTTTTCCACTCATTGAATCCGCCAATATTGTAGGTCTCTCCAAGTTTTCCTTTATGAAAGATTACGTCAATGGCACGTGCATGATCATCCACCCACAACCAATCACGTACATTATCACCTTTACCATAAACTGGCAGAGGTTTTGAATGGACAATATTATTAATCATCAATGGTAACAACTTTTCTGGAAACTGATATGAGCCGTAATTGTTTGAACAATTGGAAATGACTACAGGCAAATCATAGGTATGATGATAAGCACTTACCAAATGGTCTGAAGATGCTTTTGATGCAGAATAGGGTGAACGCGGATCATAGGGCGTCTCTTCAGTAAAGAAGCCAGTCTCTCCAAGAGAACCATATACTTCATCTGTTGATACATGATAGAAAAGCTTACCCTCTTTACCTATCCAGTTTCTTTTAGCTGCATTCAACAATACTGCAGTCCCAAGCACATTCGTCTTTACAAATGACAATGGATCTAAAATAGAACGATCAACATGACTCTCCGCAGCAAGATGAATTACAGCATCAAAATCATGTTCACTAAACAGATCGTTGATGAATTGCTCATCTGTAATATCACCTTTTACAAAATGATAATTAGCTGCATCTTCAACGTCTTTCAAATTCTCTAGATTACCTGCATAGGTCAATGCATCTAAATTATAGATCTTATAATCAGCATATTTCTTTACAAATAATTTTACCACATGGCAGCCAATGAAACCAGCACCGCCTGTAATTAGTATTTTTTTCATCCTTTACTATTGAATTCTTTAGGTTGTTTAAACAATTCCTCTTGAGGCAAAGACTTGAAATAATCATAGGTCAATTGCAAACCCACTGCCCTATCCACTTTTGGCTCCCATCCCAACAATTGCTTTGCTTTGGTAATATCAGGTTTTCTTTGCTTAGGATCATCTACTGGTAAGGGCTTGAAAACAATCTTTGTTGAAGCACCAGTAAGTTTTAGAATTTCTTCTGCAAAATCCAACAACGAAATTTCAATTGGATTACCAATGTTCACAGGGTAAACATAATCACTCATCAGCAATTTGTAAATACCATCCACCAAATCATCAACATAACAGAATGATCGGGTTTGTGAGCCATCACCGAAAACTGTAAGGTCTTCTCCTCTCAATGCTTGTCCGATAAATGCCGGTAGTGCTCTACCATCATTCAGTCGCATTCTTGGTCCGTAGGTATTGAAAATTCTAACAATACGGGTTTCTACATTGTGGAAAGTGTGATAAGCCATGGTAATAGATTCCATGTAGCGCTTGGCTTCATCGTATACACCACGCGGACCAACAGGGTTTACATTACCCCAATATTCTTCTGTTTGAGGATGGACCAATGGATCGCCATAAACTTCAGAGGTAGATGCCACCAACATTCTTGCACCTTTAGCCTTGGCTAATCCCAAGCAATTATGTGTTCCCATTGCACCAACTTTTAAAGTTTGAATGGGGATTTTTAGATAATCAATGGGACTAGCAGGTGAAGCAAAATGAAGAATATAATCGAGGTTACCAGGAACATGAATAAACTTGGTTACATCATGATGATAAAACTCAAACTCTTTTAACTTGAACAAGTGTTCAATATTTCTTAGATCCCCTGTAATCAAATTATCCATCCCTACCACATCATATCCTTCCTTGATAAATCGATCACAAAGATGAGAACCTAAAAATCCAGCAGCGCCTGTTATGAGTACTCTTTTGTTTGCCATGGTGATTTAGTTGATGGATTTTCTACCGATGCTTTCATAATGATACCCTAACTTTTCCATTGTAGCAATATCAAAAAGATTGCGACCATCGAAGATAACTTTGCTATTCAGCAGTTGTCCGATTTTATTGAAATCAGGCGTTCTAAATTCATTCCACTCCGTTGCTATCAATAATGCATCAGCCTTTTCAAGCGCCTCATACTGAGTTTCTGCAAAATGAATTTTATCACCAACTACTTGTTTTACATTGGCCATTGCCTCTGGATCAAATGCAGTTATTGTAGCTCCTTCAGCCAACAATGCATCAATCATATACAAGGCAGGTGCTTCACGAATATCATCTGTATTGGGCTTGAAAGCCAATCCCCATAGCGCAATGTGTTTGCCTTGAAGATTTCCTTTGAAATAAGCTTTGATTTTAGGCATCAAATGCAACTTCT
>JBEBDP010000195.1:0-10839 GCA_041156925.1 Bacteroidota bacterium
ATAAAAATTCTTGAATTGTTTCAACCTCATCCATGGTAAACTCACTATCACCAGTGCGAGAATTGATATTGATCAAAATCCATTTCGCTCCTTTGATATCATTATCATTTAACAATGGAGAGTTGAGCGCTTGTTCAATTGCAATTTGTGCTCTGTTTTCACCCTTAGCGCGAGCACTACCTAAGATTGCAACACCACCATTACGCATTACCGTACAAACATCTGCAAAGTCGACGTTAATTTGCCCGGTTGAGTTGATCACATCTGTAATACATTTTGCAGCAGTTGCCAATACATTATCAGCAGTTGACAATGCAGCACTCATGGTAAGGTTACCAAACTGGTGTCTTAATTTATCATTACTGATCACCAAAAGTGTATCTACATTTTCTTTGAGTTGATTGATCCCATTTTGTGCATGTAATGCTCTTTTCTTTCCCTCATAAGAGAAAGGTGTAGTTACAATACCTACTGTAAGAATACCCATATCCTTACAAATCTTTGAAATAATTGGTGCACCACCAGTCCCGGTACCCCCACCCATTCCGGCAGTTACAAATGCCATCTTGGTATTTACTTCAAGGATTCTTCTGATTTCATCCAAACTTTCCTCTGTTGCTTGACGGCCAATTTCAGGATTAGCACCAGCTCCGAGACCCTGTGTTAAAGAGGGCCCCAGTTGTACCTTATTGGGCACTTGACTTGTTGCCAATGATTGTGCATCAGTATTGCAGACAACGAAATCAACGCCGTCTATACCTAAACTATGCATGTAGTTTACAGCATTGCTTCCGCCGCCACCTACTCCGATGACTTTGATAATGGATGATTGTTCTTTTGGGAGATCGAATTGTAACATTGTTATGGGTTTATGGGTTTTAGTAGTAAGTATTGTTTATAGTTGCTTATCACCTTCTTCTTTAAACAGATCAATTAGACCATCTTTAATGGTGTTCATGAAATCAGAAAGTGTTTTCCTGCCTTTTGTAGGAACAGCAGCTACCACAACATCGCCTTCTTCTGTTTGTGCTTCAGTCTCGGCTTTTGCAACAGTTTTATTGGCATGTGGATTAAGCTTATTCTGGTTGTTCTCGTAAACGTTGTACCCCTTAAGAATCAAGCCTATACAAGTTGCATACATTGGTTTTTCTAATTCAGCAATATGATTAGCAGCCAAATGTTCATTAGGATAACCAATTCTAGCATTGAGACCTGTTGCATATTCTGTTAGCTGTATCAAGTGCTTCAACTGGGAACCACCGCCAGTTAGCACAATACCGCCATTGAGCATTTTGTTATCTAGTCCAACTTGCTTCAAATGGAAAGTAACAAATGCCAAAATCTCACTCATTCTAGCCTGAATGATAGAAGCCAAGTTTTTCACACTGATTTCTCTTGAAGGCATCCCTCTTAATCCAGGTATTTTAATAAATGCATTGGCTTGAGCGGCATCAGAAAGAGCACTACCATATTGAATTTTCATCAATTCAGCCTGTGTTTTGAGAACACCTAAGCCCATTTTGATATCATTGGTAATGTTCTCACCTCCAAATGGAATAACAGCAGTATGCTTCAAAATACCCTCATAGAAAACAGCAAGATCTGTTGTACCACCACCTATATCCAAAATGGCGATACCAGCTTCAATGTCTTGTTCACTCATAACAGCTGCAGATGATGCAAGAGGTTGAAGCATCAAATCCTTTACACGTAATCCAGCTTTCTCTACACTGCGATTAATGTTTCTAATTGCATTTCTATCCCCTGTGATGATATGAAAATTTGCTCCAACTTTTACCCCAGTGTAACCAATTGGATCTGCAATATTTTGGTGATTATCGACAGTAAATTCTTGAGGAATCACATCAATAATCTGATCTCCTGCAGGAATATAAGTCTTGTACTGATCAGCAATTAGTTGATCAATTTCAAATTGTTTGATTTCATCTTCAGTCGATCTTCTTACAATATCACCACGGGTCTGAAGACTTTTGATGTGATGACCTGCAATTCCAACATAAACTTCATTGATTTCTAGTCCCGGATTTGAAGCATAGCAATTCTTCAAAGCCGTCTCGATGGCTTTAATGGTTTGGTCAATATTCAAGACCATTCCATGTTGAACGCCATTGCTGTTGGCTAATCCAAATCCTAGAATTTCAAGTTTTCCAAACTCATTTTTTCTACCTGCAATTGCGGCAATCTTGGTGGTTCCAATGTCAAGGCCTACAATGATGGGTTGTTCCTGTGTCATAGCGTATTTTTTACTGGGTTTTTTGCGTTGTTTTTAGTTGAATTAAAGTTGAATCAATCAGCTTTGTTGTATCAATTACTTTATAATTGGTTCCACGTTTTATGCACACTGCTTGATCTTTATACTGTAAATCAATTTGTGAGTATTTAGACCAATTTCCTTCTTCATTAATGCGCTTGTACAATACTTTCAATTTTGAAAAAAGTTTCGACCAGTCGCTTCTCACTCCTAGCTGAATAACTTGATCCCCCATTTGTGTCATTACTTCGAAACTGAGATCAGGATTGATGTTTACTTGTTCAATTTGTGCCATCCATAAAGAATCTGACTTTATGAAATTGGACAGACTAACAATACGCTTCATCAAAACAGTATCAGCAGCTGAAGGTGTTGATGCGATTTGAGCATAGTTGGTAAACACAGGTAAAGAGACAACACCTGCTAATTTGACTGGTAGTAAAGCATATTGATCATCGATGTAAAACGAATTACCCGCTGGAGTGAATAGTCGCGCTACTGGATTACGCTGCTCAACCCTCAAGTGTAATTTTCTCACTTGATCAAAATAGATATCTGCATTGCGTATCCATGGATTTTTCTCCAATTGTTTCTCTAATGCATAAATATCTAGCGATGTTACAGGCTTCCCAACAGGATAGGTATTACGTGCCGCAGGCCAAAGGGTATATACGATTTCATCTTCATCCAACATCCTAAATGGAAGCTGATCATCAAACTCAACAATTACTTCTTTACAAAGATTTTTTTGTTCCTTGTTCACTGCACTGATCAGCAGCAAAGTGATACCCGATCCAATGGATAACCAAAGGATAATGGTCAGTATTTGCTTGATGAGTGGCTTGTTGATCTTCATGATGCTAATAAGCAATTTTTTAAAGGTTCAACCATCTTATCTATATCACCAGCACCTGCCGTAATCAATAATGCTGGTTTAATGCTTTTTATATAATCGACCATCTCCTCTTTTGACAATACACTCACTTTATCTTTCATCTTACTTGCTAACCACTCGCTTGTGATACCAGGAATTGGCAATTCCCGTGCAGGATAGATGGGTAATAAAATCACTTCATCAGCCAGATCCAACATCTCAGCAAAACCATCTACCAAGTCTCTGGTACGTGTAAATAAGTGTGGTTGAAAAACAACTGTAGACTTGCGATTAGGGAACATTGCCTTTGCACCTGTAATCAATACTTTCAATTCCTCAGGATGGTGTGCATAATCATCGATAAAAACAAGTTCATCCGTATGCAGTACATATTCAAATCTTCTTTTTACACCCAAGAAATTAGAAAGTGCTGTTCTGATCAAGTCATCTTCAATTCCAAGGTGTTTGGCAACGGCTATGGCAACAAGACTGTTTTCAACATTGTGCATTCCCCCCATCTTCAAATGAATGTTCTCTATGCTCCAACCCGGACCATTTACAGCATAGTGGTATCCACCATCTTTAATTGCTAAAGCTGTAGTATAGATATCAGCAGTATTGTCATTTAAATGATAGCTATAATGCATAGCTGCCTTTAACTCATCTTCACGTTGAATACCCTTTTTTGAAAGCAACAACCCATCTTGCTTCAAATTGGAAGTGAATTGAACAAATGCATCCTCCATTTCACTTGCAGTATGGTAGATGTCGAGGTGATCAGGATCCATAGCAGAAATAGAGATAATATTCGGATAGAGCTTTAGGAAGCTTCTGTCATATTCGTCTGCTTCAATCACTGCAACTGGATTAGGATGACTCCAGAAATTTGTTTGATAATTACTAGCAATACCTCCTAAAAATGCATTGCATCCATATCCACTATCCCTCAATACATGGGCAACCATTGTGCTGGTTGTAGTTTTTCCATGTGTACCTGCTATGCAAATATTATAAGTATCCTTGGAGATGATTTGCAGCATATCACTGCGCTTCAATAATTGAATACCATTGTTTTTACACCAATTGAGAATAGCATTATCAGCAGGAATTGCTGGAGTATATACAACCAAATCAGCATCTTGAGGGAACTCTTTCACATCATCATTAAAATGAACATAAATACCTTCAAGTTCAAGTTGCTTCGTTAAGGCAGTGGATGTTTTATCATATCCAGTAACAACTATTCCTTTGCTATTAAAATAGCGCGCTATTGCACTCATACCAATACCACCTATTCCCAGGAAATAGACTTTTTTGATATTTTGTATGTTAGTCAATTCACGCATTGATTTCATTCATTTTTTTAATCATCAATTCAGCAATTGATTGATCTGCATTTTTGATTCCTAACTTGGTAGCCTCAACTCCAAACGATTTACATTTGGTCTCATCCCCAATCAATTCAATGACTGTATCAATCAATTTTAATTCCGCATCTTTATCAGCAACCATTAAAGCCGCTCCCTCTTTAACCAACATTTGAGCATTAACGGTTTGATGATCTTCTGCCGCAAGAGGAAAAGGCACCAAGACAGAAGGTTTCCCGCAAGCACATATTTCTGCTAGTGCAATTGCACCTGCCCTAGACACCACCACATCAGCAGCTTTGTAGGCATAATTCATTTTAGAAATAAACTCTGTAACACAGACCTCTTTTCTATTTTTATACTGCGCATCAACAGATGCAAGGTTGCCTTTACCTGTCTGCCAGATTACTTGAATGCCTTTATCAAGAAGTTTATTCAAATCTTTGTTGAACGCAGCATTAATACTTCTTGCACCTAAACTGCCACCCATTACCAATACTGTTGGTTTGTTAGACTTCAATCCAAAAAACTCAAATGCTTCTTCTTTTAATACAGTGGATTCTACAATTTCACGACGTACCGGGTTTCCTGTATATACCAATGTATTCGTTGGGAAGAATTTTTCCATTCCATGTGTACCAGCCATTACCAAATTGGCTTTTTTACTGAGCATTAAATTTGCTTTCCCAGCAAATGAGTTGGCTTCATGAAGGAAGCTTGGTATATCTTTTTGCTGAGCATATCTCAATACAGGAAAACTTGAATAACCACCTACACCAAAAACAGCATCAGGTTTAAAATTTTTGAAAATGGAACGTACCTGCAAAAAGCTTTTTAAAAGCTTGAAGGGTAATTTCCAATTTTGCAATAAGCTAGAACGATTAAACCCTGCTATATCAATACCCTCAATACTATAACCGGCTTCAGGAACTTTTTCCATTTCCATTTTACCCTTAGCACCAACAAATAGAATATGTATAGAAGGAATCATCTGTTGCAGTGCTTTTGCAACAGCAATGGCAGGGAAGATATGTCCCCCTGTGCCTCCGCCTGCGATGATGATTCTATTTAATTTCATGCTACTATTCTTCTGTGCTTACTGTTTCTGTTTTTCCTTCTAAGCTCTCAACATTTCTTGCTACACTTAAAATGATGCCAATTGCCAAGCAGGTAAATAAAAATGAACTACCCCCCATACTTACCAATGGTAAGGTTACTCCTGTAACAGGAAATAGACTCACGTTTACTGCCATATTGGCCATTGCCTGAATAACCAAAGTAAAACTCAATGCCAAAGCAAGGAATGCTCCAAAAGCATACGGGCAATTTTTGACGATTCTGATACACCTGTAGAGGAACAAGAGATAAATCAAAAGGATAACTGCTCCACCTATTAAACCATACTCCTCGATGATTATAGAATAAATAAAATCTGAATATGGATGCGGAAGGAAGTTTCTTGCTTCACTGTTACCCGGACCTAAACCAACCCAACTTCCTTTTGCAATAGCAATTTTTGCTTGTTGCACCTGATAAGATGCCTCTTGCTTATCCGCATACATAAAATTTTGTACACGTTTCACCCAAGTTTCTACCCTTCCTTTTGTTAAGAAGGATGGCATTGGCTCTGCCTTACCCTCCGCTTCATTGTAATACATTTTTGCAAACCCAATCAGCATAACCAATGGAACAGCTGCAACCAAAACAACTAAACCAATATGCTTGATGCTGGCTCTTCCAATGAATAATAAGATAAGACTTGTGGCACCTGTGAGTAATGCAGTAGATAAATTGGCTGGCGCAATTAGTCCGCATATTAAAAATACCGGAGCTATAACAGGCAGGAATCCTTTTTTGAAAGATTTAATTGTTTCCTGACGCTTACTCAATTGTCTACTCAAGTACATGAATAAAGCAAGCTTAGCAAGATCAGATGTTTGAAAGGTTAGATTAATAATAGGCAACTTAATCCACCTGTTTGCATCGTTAAGATTCGTACCAAAAAATAAGGTATAAATCAGCAAAGGAATTGAAGCTATAAATAATACTAATGCAATTCTTGAATAATGGGTATACTTAATTAGATGAGCAAAATAGATGATGACTACACCTACTGCTATAAATACAATCTGCTTGAACAAATAGGATTCAGTGCTTTTTGATAGTTTATAGGCAAGCGTTCCAGTACTGCTGTATACAGCAAGCAAACTCATCATGGTGAGCAATACCACAATCGCCCAGATGACTTTATCACCTTTGGTGCGACTGGTAATGCTTCCCAGCGTGTATTTCTTTATATCGATTCCTTCACCTTGCATTAAGTTAGAGTTCTTTTACTGCTTTTTTAAATTGATCTCCTCTGTCTTCATAGTTCTTGAACAAATCAAAACTTGCACAAGCCGGACTCAACAAAACCACGTCTCCTTTTGCAGATAGCTCATATGCTTTCCTTACTGCCTCATCTGCACTTGCAGTATCCACAATTGTTCCAACTACATCTGAAAATGCTGTATGTATTTTTGCATTATCAACCCCCATACATATAATCACTTTTACCTTTTCAGCAACCATGTCTTTTAATAAATCGTAATCATTTCCCTTATCAACACCACCTAAAATAAGCGTCACTGGTTTTTCCATACTCTCAAGTGCAAACCATGTACTGTTTACATTTGTCGCTTTTGAATCATTAATAAACTCAATACCACGAACAGTAGCCACTTTTTCCATTCTGTGCTCAAGACTTTCAAATGATACAACAGCATCTCTGATTTTATCTTTACGAATACCCACAACAGAGGATGCTACTGCAGCTGCCATTGTATTGTACTGATTGTGTTTGCCCTTTAAGGCAAAATCAAAAATGCTCATGCTAAACGGCTCAGCTTGTTTTACATGCATGGTATCGTCCTTGATGTAAGCGCCTTTTGGCAATTCTCTCTGCATACTAATCGGTAAAGGTTTAGAATGGAATGGATATTGATCTATGTATTGCACGGTAACAGGATCATCTGCATTATAGATGAAGAAATCCTGCTCAGTCTGGTTTTTTACAATCTTGAATTTTGCTTCGATATACTTTTCAAAATCATGTTCATAACGATCCAAGTGATCTTCTGTAATGTTGGTGAGCACTGCAACATCTGGTCTAAATGAAATAATGTCATCCAATTGAAAACTACTGATCTCTACAACATAAAGAGGTCTTGGATCGATGGTAATTTGGCGAGCAATTGAATTGCCGATATTCCCCACCAAAGCACAATTGAATCCTCCTGTCTTACAAATCTGGTAAATCAATGAAGTAGTTGTTGTCTTTCCATTGCTACCTGTAATTCCGATTATCTTACTATCCCCTTTATGGCGATAGGCCAATTCCATTTCACTGATTACAGGAATTTTTTTAAGTTGGATTTCTTTAACCACAGCAGATGAAGAAGCAATACCAGGGCTTTTCATGACTTCATCAGCTGACAAGATTTTTTCTAATGTATGTCCACCTGATTCAAATGGAATATGATTAGCTTCTAACTCATGCTGGTAATGAGGCTTGATAACACCACCATCACTCAAGAATACATCATACCCCTGCTGCTTGCACAACAATGCAGCTCCAACACCACTTTCACCGCCTCCTAGTATGACCATTCTTTTCATCGACATCTTTTCTTATCTGATTTTTAAAGACATTACAGCAAACACCACAAACAATAATGTAACAATCCAAAAACGAACAGCTATTTTACTTTCATGGTAACCCTTCTTTTGATAATGATGATGCAGTGGACTCATCAAAAACACTCTCCTACCTTCTCCATATTTCTTCTTTGTGTACTTGAAATATCCTACTTGAATCATCACACTTAAATTCTCAACTAAGAAGACTGCACAGAAAATGGGAATGAGTAATTCTTTTCTGATAATAATTGCAAGCGCTGCAATTATTCCTCCTAAGGCAAGACTTCCTGTATCTCCCATGAATACTTGTGCAGGATAAGTATTGTACCATAAGAATCCGATACATGCTCCAATAAGAGCAGCAATAAATATGGATACCTCACCTAGATTAGGGATGTACATTATATTGAGGTAATCCGCTAAAATTAAATTTCCACTAGCGTAAGCAAAAAGTGCAAGACAAACACCAATGATAGCAGAGACGCCTGTAGCTAAACCATCTAAGCCATCGGTAATATTAGCACCATTTGATACTGCAGTAACAATGAAAATGATGACCAACATGTATACAACCCAACCATACTCTCTTAATGAAGCTGGTAACAATTTTGCATAGTTAAATTCATGGTCTTTGATAAATGGAATTGTTGTAATTGGCTCATCAGCCTTTACAAAATACCTGACTCCACCTTGATATTTAACTTCACTAGCATTAGGAGGTTTCACTGACCCTTTATATTCTCTCATCACTTTCACATTATCATTAAAGAGTAAGGTGATACTGATGATTACGCCAAGTCCAACTTGACCCAACACTTTGAACCAGCCAGCCAAACCATCGTCGTTTCCTTTTTTATAGGCAACCCCTTTTTGCTGAGCAATTCTTTTTGCACGAAGCTTGAGATAGTCATCAACAAATCCAACAAGACCAAGCCATACTGTACTCAGTAGCAGCAACTTGATGTAAACCTTATCGAGATTTGCAAAAAGCAAAGTAGGAATCAAAATACCCAACAAGATGATGAAACCACCCATGGTTGGAGTTCCTTTCTTTTGTTCTTCTCCTTGTAAGCCAAGTTCACGAACACTTTCACCTACTTGTAGCTTGCTGAGCAGGTTTATAATCTTCTTACCATATACCAAAGTAATAACAAGAGATAGTAACACAGCGAGCATTGCTCTGAACGTAATGAACTGAAATAAACCACTTCCCGGTATCCGGATCTGTTCATTTTGTAACCATTGAAAAAAATGATACAACATGCTCGTTTATTTATTTAGTTCATTTATCACTGAGGTTAAAACTGCCTTGTCATCAAAAGGAAAACGTTCACCTTTGATTTCCTGGTACTTTTCATGCCCTTTGCCTGCTACCAAAATGATATCACTTGGTCTTGCCAACATTACTGCTGTACGAATAGCTTCACGACGATCTTCAATTGTTAGCACTTTTCTTTTCAACTCATCATCCAACCCCACATGCATGTCTTGAAGTATGTCAGTTGGATTTTCACTCCTAGGATTATCGGCTGTAAAAATGGCTTTGGTACTAAACTCCGCTGCAGCAGCTCCCATTAATTTTCTTTTAGACTTGTCTCTATCACCACCACATCCTACAACAGTTATCAATTGTTCTCCACCCTTTTGAAATTTCTTAATGGTAGATAGTACATTCAATAAAGCATCTGGCGTATGTGCATAATCAACAATCCCTATAATGGAATCCTTTGGCGAGACGATATAATCGAATCTACCTTCTGCACCAGTAAGGTTACTCAGGCTTTGTAAAACATCTTGTTTGTCTTCTCCCAAACAAATTGCTGCAGCATACACCGCCAACAAATTATACGCATTGAATTCTCCAATTAACCTGAAATGGACATCCATTTCATTGATCATCATTTGTAAGCCTGTAATAGCATTGTCGATGATCTTACCTTTGAAATCTGCAATAGACTTAAGACTATAGTAAAATTTATCTGCTTGTGTATTTTGCAACATAACAGCTCCATTTCTATCATCCATATTGGAAATAGAAAAAGCATTTGATGACAACCCATCAAAAAATTGTTTCTTCACCCTGATGTACTCATCAAATGTTTTGTGGTAATCAAGATGATCATGTGTGATGTTAGTGAATATGCCACCCGAAAACTCTAAACCAGCAATTCTGTTTTGGTGAACAGCATGACTGCTTACCTCCATGAAAGCATGCGTACAACCATTATCCACCATTCGTTTCAACAACTCATTTAAGGTAACAACATCTGGTGTAGTATGAGTCGCAGGAATTGTTTCCTCACCTACCATATTGTTGACAGTTGATAAAAGACCTGCTTGCACATCTATAGACATGAACAACTTGTACAAAAGAGTAGCAACCGTTGTTTTACCATTTGTGCCGGTTACACCCACAAGCTTAAGTTGTTTGCTAGGCTCCCCATAAAATGCATGAACCATGATACCTGCAGCAATTGCAGCATTATCTGTCTTTATATAATTAACCCCTTCACGAATCACTTCTGGCAATACTTCACAGATAATGATGGTAGCTCCATTATTAATTGCAGCATCAATAAATTGATGTCCATCTTGCGCAACACCACGAATAGCAAAAAAACAACCTCCAGCAACAACTTTACGAGAGT
>JBEBDP010000196.1:0-2924 GCA_041156925.1 Bacteroidota bacterium
TTTTTCTTGTTCCCTGCAAATGCTTCCAGAAAATCTTTGACAGTTGTATAAATGATCTTGATTCCTGGGGTTTTTTCAAGAACACGATCAAAAAGATCCACAAACCTGGAGACGAAAAACAAGGAAGAAATATACCCTACCGCAAGTACAATCACCACCACAACCAAAAAACCCAATCCAGGAATCTTCTCTGGTTCTCCCTGAGGGTTTAACTTGACCAGGTCTGGGAACAAAACATGCAACAGGTTTGGAAGAATCCCATCCACATAGTTGAACAGGGATAGGACAGCCCAAGCAGTAATCACAATTGGAGCCAGAATAACCAGTCCCTGAAAGAAATAATTGACCAATTTGGCAGGACTGAATGGCTTCATAGTTAAGAATTTAAACCAAATATACACCCCAAAAAAGGCAAAAAAAGGGATAAAAGCAGGTATTTCTCAGTAAAAAACCCAAAAAACGTGGCATTTATACCAAAAAAAGACCGTTTAACATTTTATGATAAAATATTTCACGGAAACTTTTTTAACATAAATAGTTTCCTTAGTTTTGCGGCGCCAAAAGCTCATGGAACCAAAAGAAAGAATCATAAAAGAAGCGAGAGGCCTGTTTTTCAGGTTGGGTATTCGTTCGGTCACGATGGATGACATCGCGGCGCAGGTGGGAATGTCCAAAAAAACACTCTACCAGCACTTTGCCGACAAAGATGCTTTGGTGGATGACCTCGTTGAGGGTGAAGTGGGACTCATGCAAGGGGAAACAATGGAATGTATCCACTCCTCTGCAAATGCGATTGAAGAAATTTTCATCAGCATGGAAATGGCTAACAAGCATTTTACTAAAATGAATCCGATGGTGTTGTTCGACTTACACAAGTTTCATTTTAAGTCGTTTCAAAAATTCATGGATCACAAGAACACCTTCCTTACTAAAGTAATAACGGATAACCTTAGAAGAGGAATTAACGAAGGCCTGTATCGCGCAGATACCAAAGTTGAAATTCTAGCTAAATACAGGTTACAAATGTTGATGCTACCATTTGACATGGAAGCCTATCCTCCAATGCAATTCAATTTAGTTGAAGTGAGCAATGCCATGATTGAAAATTTCTTATACGGATTGTCAACAGAAAAAGGATATCAACTCATTGAAAAATACAAAAGTGAGAGAAATAAAAATGAACAATAAATTAAAAAGCATGAAAAGTTGGGGATTACTGATTACGGCATTCCTGTTGCTGAGCGCCAGCAACATTCAAGCGCAGAAAAGCTATAAGCTTTCCGCAAAACAGGCGGTGGACTTGGCCTTGAAAAATGTAACTGAACTAAAGAACCTAGAAATTGACAGGCAAATACAGCTATCAAAAAACAAGGAATATATTGGGCAGGCCTTCCCACAAGTTGCGGGAACAATTTCTACGCAACACTATTTTAATATTCCAGTTACACTTCTACCTGACTTTATATCGCCTTCTGTTTATCAAGTATTGGTAGACAATGGCGTAAGAAACGGTGCTGGTACACCCATTTCAAAACCAAACGACCCACCACAGTTCTTTCCAGCCCAATTTGGTGTTCCTTGGCAATCTGCAGCGGGTGTGCAGTTTCAGCAATTGTTGTTCCAACCGGACTTATTCATTGCCATTTCAGCAACAAAAAAAGCAGTCCAACTTACCGAAGCAAACATTCGTGTAATGGATGACTCTGTAAAAAGCAATGTTTACCGTGCTTACTACAGTGTTCTTATTGCAGAGAAAAGAAAATCCTACCTAGAAACAAGCATCAAGCGTTTACAAAAACTAAAATCAGATCAGGAGAAATTATTCAAAAATGGTTTTGCAGAGAAATTAGATATTGATAAAACACAAGTATCATTAAATAACCTAACCTCTACTAATAACCAAATTGAAAGATTAATTGAAATTGGTTATGCGTCGTTAAAATTTGCATTGGCCATCGATCAGAAAGACAGTTTACAATTGACAGATGAATTGTCTGAAGAAACTGTAAAAAAGGATCTTTTGGAAATGACCAATTTCAAGTATACCGATAGAGACGAAATTCAATTTTTGAATGTTGTGAAGGATCTTCAGAATTTAGATGTTAGACGCAATAAATTATCCTATGTTCCAACAATAGCAACCTACTTTAACTATTCCAGAAATGCATTGGGACAAGACTTCAACTTATTCAATTTTAAAGACAAATGGTTCAAAGCTTCTGTTTGGGGCATCAATATGAGCATCCCTATTTTTGACGCAGGACAAAAAGGGCAACGTATCAGACAAGCAAAGCTTACTGTAGAAAAAACAACCAATACAATAGAAAATCTACAGCGTGCGATTGATTTACAACTCTCTGCATCATCAATTCTATTTAAGAACGCATTGCTGACTTTGGATGTTCAAGACCAAAATGTGGCTTTGGCTGAAAAAGTATACAACACTACACTAAAAAAATACGAACAGGGACTAGGATCAAGTTTTGAATTGTTGCAAACAGAAACAGAATTAGAAAATGCACAATCCAATTACTTCCAAGCCCTATACGATGCCGTGACTGCTAAAATTGCTTACACCAAAGCACTAGGAAAACTATAATCTAAAAAAGAATACACTTAAATATGAAACAATTTTTATTGATCTGCACGTTGTTTTTAATAGCAGCCTGCTCAGGTAACAAGGAAGAGAACAAAGATTTAGCTGGGAAAAAAGCAGAGTTGGAAAAGCTCACCAAAGAGCGTGATGCCATCGCTGCAAAAATCACTACCCTTGAGGCAGATATTCAGAAGATGTCTGGAAACACTGTTGCTGAAAAAGCTAAACTGGTAGAAATAACTGAATTGATCAACCAGGATTTTGCTCACTATATTGAATTGCAGGGTAAGATTACTACAGAAAACGTTTCTTACGTAACACCAAGAGG
>JBEBDP010000197.1:0-5507 GCA_041156925.1 Bacteroidota bacterium
GCTCACCTTCCAATTGAGAACTGAATAAGCTACGCTGATTCAAATAAGAAGAATAGAATCTTAAGTCGTTTCTTCTGTTGGTATTGAAACCTTCTCTGGTGTAATAATTGTCTTCATACAATTGGTTGAAAAGGTTTTTGAAAGCTACCTTATGCTTACCCTTCACCCATGCTACATTAATAATTCCACCTAGGTTGGTTTGGTACCTATTTTGCTTATCGTTGAAATTAAAGACAGGTGTACCATCAGCTTCATAAAATGCTTTTTCTACGTTGTAAATCAACATAGAGTTTCTATAGTTGATGGCAACCAAGGTTCCAAGATTAGCACCATTTTTCAATTTATGGTTTTGTGCATACGTGAAGTTGAAAGTTTTGATTGGTGCAGCCTTCACTGTATAGGGAACGTAAACATCACCACGGAACTGTTGCGTTAATTCGATTTGCTTGTTTAGTCCTGCAGCATCTTTACCCAATGCACGATAGATTTGAGCAGTTGCAGGAAAGCTATCTGGAATATTTCTTGTACCATCATCAAATCCTAACCAATCGTATTGGTTTCGCTTGTTGCTAGTGAAATCCCTGAAAGTCGATTGGTTATTGTAACCAATTCCAAAACCAACAGTAATAACATCTTTTGTAGGAATATCTCTTGTATTTACCTGTACCAATCCACCTGAAAACTCACCAGTAAATTCAGGAGTAGCCGTTTTATTGATTACGATATTATCAATCAAGGCAGCCGGAAACATATCAAAAGAAAACGCTTTTTTATCTGGTTCACTACTCGGCAATAATGCTGAATTCAACATGGCAGAATTGTAGCGATCACTCAAGCCACGAACAATTACAAACTTATTATCTTGAATAGAAGCACCACTCACACGCTTCAATACCTCACCAGTATTTTTATCAGGCGTTCTTCTAATAAAGTCAGCAGCTAATCCACTTGATAGGGCTGTATTTGTGCGTTGAAATGTAAGCAAAGCAACTGTGCTCTCCTGGCGACGAGTAGATCTGATTACAATAGCTTCACTATTCTTGGATTGAGGTTCCAAAACAACAGTTACATTATTATCAGCGTTTACACCTACTTCAATTTCTGAAACAACTTTGGTATTGTACCCAACACTGGATATCGTAAAAGTGTATTTCTTTCCTACCTCTAAGTTTGCATCAAATTGACCATCTAGATTTGCAACAATGGTTCTTTTCAGTTCCTCAATGAGAATGGATGCTCCCGCGACTGGCTCGTTTTTCGTATTGATAACTTTACCTGTCAGCTTAATGGTCTGGGCAAAAGATGCAGAAACCAATAAAAGACTGGAAAAAGTGACGAACAACAGCTTTTTGAAATTCCTTGCTTGCATAGTTCTTATTATGGTGCAAAGGAACAATTGCAGCGTTAATAGGGTGTTAGCGGTCGGTTAACCAATTGTAACCTGTATGTTACCTCCATGTTAACAAGCTTCCATTTTGTTGAAAAAAACCCCATCTTTGCCCTCATAACTAACAACATGAAAGGCATTATTTTGGCAGGTGGCTCTGGTACTAGATTATACCCGATAACTTATGCAATAAGCAAGCAGATCATGCCGGTTTACGACAAACCAATGATCTATTATCCCCTATCGACACTGATGCTTTCAGGCATCAAGGATATTTTGATCATTTCTACTCCTCAAGATTTGCCACAATTCCAAAAATTATTTGGTGATGGTGCACACCTGGGTTTGAATTTTAGCTATGCAGAGCAAGCAGTTCCAAACGGACTAGCTCAAGCTTTTGTGATTGGCAAAGAATTTATAGGAAATGATTCCTGTGCATTGGTTTTAGGTGATAATATTTTCTATGGAATGGGCCTGGGAAAGACGCTTGAAAAAAATTCAAACCCTGATGGTGGTATAGTATATGCCTACCAGGTAAGTGATCCTGAAAGATATGGTGTGGTTGAATTTGATGAAAATATGAAGGCCATTTCCATTGAGGAAAAGCCTACAAAACCCAAAAGTAAATACGCAGTTCCAGGTCTCTATTTCTACGACAACAATGTTGTGGAAATTGCAAAAAACATACAGCCATCACCAAGAGGTGAATATGAAATTACAGATGTGAATCTAGCCTACTTGAAGAGCGGTAAACTACATGTGTCGGTACTCGACAGGGGGACTGCCTGGCTAGATACAGGTACTTTCGATTCATTGATGCAAGCTTCACAGTTTATTCAAGTAATTGAACAACGTCAAGGTATCAAAGTTGCTTGTATTGAAGAAATAGCATGGCGCAAAGGTTTCATCAATACAGAACAATTGGTGAAACTTGCAACTCCTTTGCTGAAAAGTGGATATGGCACCTACCTTATGGATCTAATCAACTAGACAGAATGAAAAAACTTGTATTGGTCACGGGCGGTACGGGATACATAGGATCTCACACAATAGTAGATTTAATCGAAAATGGATATGAAGTAATTTCTGCAGATAACAATTCGAGATCTACTCCAGGTATGCTAGAAGGCATTGAACAAATTACTGGAAAGAAAATCAAGAACTACAAGGTTGACCTCTGCAACTACGATGAAACAAGGGCAATATTTGAAGAGAATAGCGACTTAATGGGCGTGATTCATTTTGCAGCGTACAAGGCAGTTGGTGAGTCAGTAGAAAAACCCCTCATGTATTTTCACAATAACCTTACTTCACTCATCAACGTGATGAGATGCATGGAAGAAGCCAAAGTAAACAACTTCGTTTTTTCTTCATCCTGCACAGTATATGGTAACCCAGATAAAATACCAGTTACAGAAGAAACGCCAAAGAAAGAAGCTGCATCGCCATACGGACTCACCAAGCAAATTGGTGAACAAATGATTGAAGCCCTTGCTGCTGCTAATCCTTCCATGAACACTGTCTTGCTGCGTTATTTTAATCCTGCAGGAGCACATCCAACTGCATTAATTGGCGAATTGCCCATCGATAAACCACAGAACCTTGCTCCTGTCATTACCCAAACAGCAATCGGCAAACTAAATGAACTGGTAGTATTTGGTGACGACTATCCTACTCCAGATGGTTCATGTATCAGAGATCTCATCCATGTATGTGATTTAGCACATGCACACACGCTTGCCTTGAATCACATCATTGAAAAGAAAAACAAGCAGAACTGTATGGCCTATAATATTGGTTCCGGAAATGGAATATCCGTTTTTGAAGCCATCAAAGCTTTTGAAGAGAGTACTGGACTAAAATTAAATTACCGCATTGGCAAAAGAAGAGCTGGTGATGTTATTGCGATTTATGCCAATAACGAAAAAGCGAAAAATGAACTCGGCTGGCAACCAAAATATAGCGTGAAGGATATCATGACCAGCGCATGGAAATGGGAACAGTACATTAAGGATTTGCCCACCCATCTTGATCTAAGAGCATTTCGTTTAAATTAATCTGAAAATTTTAACCGCTTTACTCCAAAATAAAGCCTTAATTGATGTTACTTTGCGTCAAATAAGTTGAAAATGTTAGATGCAATTCAGGTAACCGGACAAAAAGATACAAGAAGCGGATTTGGTGATGGTATTTTTGAATTGGGACAAAAAAATCCGAATGTAGTCGCTTTAACTGCAGACCTCGCGGGTTCTCTGAAACTGAATGCATTTATCAAAGCATTTCCTGAAAGATTTATACAATGTGGTATTGCTGAAGCAAATATGATTGGTATTGCAGCAGGACTGACCATTGGAGGTAAAATTCCGTTTACTACAACATTTGCTAACTTCTCTACTGGTAGGGTCTACGATCAAATCAGACAATCTGTTGCCTATTCAGGAAAGAACGTGAAAATCTGTGCTTCTCACGCAGGTCTAACTCTAGGTGAAGATGGTGCTACACATCAAATTCTGGAAGATATTGGATTGATGAAGATGCTTCCTGGTATGACTGTTATTGTGCCATGCGATTATAATCAAACCAAAGCAGCAACTATTGCCATAGCAGAATATGAAGGTCCAGTTTACTTGAGATTTGGTAGACCTGTATGGCCTATTTTCACCAATCCAGATGAGCCTTTTGTAATTGGAAAAGCACAGCAACTTGCTGAAGGAAGTGATGCAAGTATTTTTGCCTGCGGCCACTTGGTATGGAAGGCAGTAGAAGCTGCAAAAGCATTGAAAGAAAAAGGCATACATGTTGATGTAATTAACATTCACACCATCAAGCCACTTGATGAAGAGGCAGTGTTAAACTCAATTAAAAAGACGGGCTGTGCTGTTACTGCTGAAGAACATAATGTAATAGGTGGATTAGGAGACAGCATTGCACAAACTGCAACCAAGCATTTCCCTGTCCCTATTGAAATGATAGGAACCCAAGATACTTTTGGCGAAAGTGGTAAACCTACTGAGCTCCTCAAAAAGTATGGCTTGGAAACAGAAAATATTATAGCTGCAGTTGAAAAAGCTATGTCAAGAAAGCGTGCTTAATCATGCTCAACGATCTGAATGATATTGAGCTTGTTCGCTTGTTTAAAGAAGACAAGAACAAAGAGCAAGTTTTTACAGTAATTGTCAAAAGATACCAGGAAAGAATTTATTGGCAAATCAGAAGATTGGTGGTAAGTCACACCGACGCAGACGATGTAATGCAAAATGTCTTTATAAAAGTCTGGAATGCTTTAGATCAATTCAGGGAAGATGCAAAGTTGTTTACTTGGCTATATAGGATAGCAACCAATGAATCATTAACTTTTATTGAACAATCCAAGAAAAGATCCTCTCTGTCTTTTGATGATATGAGTGAATCCTTGGCCGACAAACTACACAGTGAAAAGGATTTTGACGAGAAAAAAGCAGTCTGGAAACTACAACTTGCTATTCAACAACTTCCTGAAAAACAAAGAGTTGTGTTTAATTTACGCTACTTTGAAGAAATGCCCTATGAGGAAATGAGTGAAATCCTGGAAACCTCAGTAGGCGCATTAAAGGCCAGCTATCACCATGCCGTAAAAAAGATAGAAGAATACATACTCAATCATTAAACTAACCTTATCAAAAGCAGTCTAACCTCTGATGAATGACCATCAACACATATTGTCAGAACTCTCATCAATAAGTCCCCTTGTTGCTGATATGCCTAGAAATAGTCCATTTGAGGCACCGGAAGGTTATTTCCAGCAGTTTTCAAGTACTATTTTGCAGCGCATACAAACGCAAGAGATTGAAAATGAAGAACTTAGTCCATTTTTACAATCACTTAAGAAAGAAAACCCCTACTCAGTTCCTCCTGATTATATGCAGCAATTCAAAGTTGAGATCAAGCCACCGCAAGGAAAGGTTGTGCGATTATTCAACTTAAAAGCAGTGTTAAAATATGAAGCAGCTGCTGCTGTTATTGGAATTATCGCTACGTTTGCTACCCTCTTTTTTAGTAGTGAAAGGCAAGGTACAATTGCTAAATCAACAGATGAAGTTGCAATTTCAGCCGATGGCTATGCACTTTTTCTAAATGAAAC
>JBEBDP010000198.1:0-2519 GCA_041156925.1 Bacteroidota bacterium
GTTTCCGGATGTGCAGGGTGAGCCTTCACTACAACAGAACATCCAGCAGCAAGTGCAGAAGCTGTATCACCACCAGCTGTAGAATACGCATAAGGAAAGTTACTTGAACCAAAGACCACTACTGGTCCTATTGGCACCAACATCTTTCGAATATCCGGACGCGGAGGAGCTTTATCAGGAATAGGCAAACATATTCTCGCTTCCAACCAATCTCCTTTTTCACAAGCATCAGCATAACTGTTCAGCTGAAAAATTGTGCGACCCCTTTCTCCCTTCAATCTAGCTTCAGGCAAATTGGTTTCCCGCATAGTCGTTTGAATCAACTCATCACCAAGTGCTTCGATTTCCTTAGCGATGGTGCGCATCAACAAAGCACGTTGCTTTATTGAATACTTTTTATAGAGATTGAAAGCAGTGGAGGAACGATGCATAGCATCATTCACTTCAATTAACGTAGCATCTTTAAACATGTAGTTATATTGGGTACTTATTAATGAAAACTTATAGGGATGGGCGGTTTGCGATTCCTGTTTGTATAATCTTCAAGATTCGTTCTCTCTCCTCTCCTTGTAATAACAAACGTGGAGCACGAACGTATTCTGAACCTATTCCTGTTTGTGTTGCAGCAAGTTTGATGTACTGCACCAACTTCGGATGAATATCCAATTCAAGAAGTGGCATAAACCATCTGTATATTTTTATTGCTTCTTCGAGCTTACCTGCTTTAACTAAATTATACATCACAACAGTTTCTTTAGGGAAAGCATCAACCAGACCTGCTACTAAGCCATCTGCTCCTAGAGCAAGCTCTTCAACAGTCAATGTATCTACACCACATAAGATGGCGAAACGATCATTGAATCTATTTTTCAAGCGGGTCACATTGGTGACATCGCGCGTTGATTCTTTTAAAGCATTGATATTAGGCACTTCGGCTAATTCAGCAAACATGTCTAATGTTACTTCAATTTTATAATCAACAGGATTGTTATAAATCATCACAGACAAATCAGTACTTGTTGCTACTGTTTTGAAGAATGTAACTACTTCACGATCATCTGCTTTGTATCGCATAGGAGGCAATAGCATTAATCCGCTTGCACCCCACTCCTTTGCTAATTTTGCTTGACGAACCGCTTCTTTGGTTGAACCTTCAGCGATGTTCATGATGACAGGCAGTTTTCCATTGAGGAACTTAACTGAGCATTTCACCAATGCTTCCTTTTCTTCAAGCGTAATTGAACTTGCTTCTCCAAGAGAACCACCAATAATAATACCACTCACACCAGCGTCAACTTGTGCTTGTAGATTTTTTTCATACATATTTAGATCTAATTCCTCATTAGCATCAAAAGGTGTTAACAAAGCAGGAAATACCCCTTTCCATTCAAAAGAAACCATAGTAGATGTTGTTTTTTCAAACTTAATGAAAATAACGGAGTAATTATCCCTAGAAACCATTCATGTAATTGATAGGGAATTTATTTTTATAGCCTATGGAAGTAATTATCTTTATTACTAATACTTCAGAAAACGAAATTGACTGAACAAGAACTCATTTATCGATTAAAAGAGGGCGATGGCATGGCCTTTAAACATTTGGTTGAATCCAGACAGTCTCTGGTATTTAATACAGTGTTGGGGTTTTTACAAAGTCAGGAGGATGCTGAAGATGTTACTCAGGATGTTTTTATTAAAATATTTGAATCTATCCATCAATTTAAAGGCGAATCAGCCCTTTCTACTTGGGTTTACCGAGTAGCCGTTACAACCGCTCTGGAGTTCATCAGAAGAAAAAAAAGAAAAAAAAGATTCGGATTATTAAGTCCGCTTTTCGGAGAAGACAATACCCCTACACTTGAATTACCAGATTTTCATCATCCGGGTGTAACATTAGACAACAAAGAAAAGGCAGGTATGCTGTTCAAGGCAATTAAAGAACTTCCTGAAAATCAACAAATTGCATTCATTTTAAATAAAGTAGAGGGACTTAGCTATCAAGAAGTGGCAGAAATCATGAAAACAAGTCTGTCAGCTGTAGAGTCGCTTTTACATAGGGCGAAGAACAATTTGAGGGATTTGTTAAAAAAACTAAACAACTTAAATGAGTAGCGCAATAACCTTCTTAAAAAAACATCTAAATTAGAGTACAGACATGGAAACAAGGATAACATCAGAAGAAATCATCAAGAGCCTGGACGGTATTCAACGTGCAGAACCTAGTCCCTTTTTGTACACCCGGATCCATGCTAGATTAATGAAAAAACAGGATAATCCATTTTTGAACGTTTTTTCATTTATTACAAGACCTGCAGTTGCTATGGCAATGGTCATGATAATTTTACTTGTGAATGGCTATATCATGTTCAACCGAAATGCTATTCAGAATAATCAAGACGAAATGGGACAAACCATTGCTGCAGAATACGGAAGACAAAATGCCATTAATCCTTACGAACTAAATGAAGCACCATAATGAATCAGACTAAATACAAATGGATGGTGTTTTTGGTACTCAT
>JBEBDP010000199.1:0-3991 GCA_041156925.1 Bacteroidota bacterium
TTTTAGCAGTCAGTGCTGTTTCAAATTGTCCAGATAAAAACAGGTCGTAGATCTTATTATAAGTTGTATTAATCAGTTTTTCTTTTGCTTCTTGTTGTTGTAATGCAGCTGCGGGATCTAGGAGCTTGATTGTTAGTTCGTCCTCGGGGAAATTGGCTGCAAGTAAATTTTTATAATAATTAGCTTGTTGGCTATTTTTTAATTGTGCATAACAGAATGAAAGGTTATAAAAAAGCTTTGCTTTTAAATTTGCTTCAACTCCTTCATTTACGGCTTTTTCATACCATTCTATGGCTAAGGGCCAATCACCTAATCTTTCTTGAAAAACAAATCCTAGCTGAAAATAAGTACTTGTTTTTTTCAGTAATGATGTCTGTTGTTGCGCAGGTGTTAAGGGCAAATTAGCCTGAAGGCTTTCTAAAGTAAGTGCAGGCTTTGTTTCTTGTTGAACAGCAACTCTTCTGGCACCTTCTGGTCCCCTTTGTGATACCATTCTCGTGCCATTGATGGCTGTCAGCCTTCTCCAATTATCTGCATTCGGTCTTGTTCCCCATTTGTTTTTGAAAGTAGTTTTTCCTTGTCCAATCAGCGTTGGATTATTGAAATACCATTCACCTTTTGTTTGAGTGTTGTTGAAAATATTTCCAGCTGTTTCATCTAAAATATTATTCCTTACCCCTCTGCCACCAACTGTTGGAATGTTATTTTGAATTGCTTCTTCTTCCTCTTCTATCAAGCCTTGTTCTTTTTTTAGTTTTTTCAAAAGTGATTTTAAATAATCATCTCTTTCTTTTTGAGGCATTTTGGCAATGGCTTCTAAGCTATCTTCTTTTTCAATTTCACTCAACAAGCTGACCAATTCCCCAGATACTTTTTTCTTGATGTCTACTTCTTTTTGTCTTTCTGCTGGAATCAAACCAAGGCTATCATAGTAGGTTTTTGCAAGTTTGTAGTCCTTGTTACCAAATGCGAGCGTTGCAATTTTCAAATTGTTGTAAGATCTGCCAGTTGGATCATCTGTATTGGCTGCATTGCTTTTTAACAAGAGATCAATTGCTGCTTTTGGCTTATTTCTGCCTATTTCCATTTCAGCAGCCGCATTGTAAATGATGGATTGATAGATGAGGTATTTTTCTCTTTTCGCCATGCGCATGAGCAAATCAACTTGCTCGTCTGTTCTTTTTTCAAGGTCTTCTTCGTTGGCACTTAAAGCAACCTGGTTGATACGAGCGTATGCCTCCATTACAGGGTCAGTCGTAATGTTGATGGCCTTATCATAAAAATCATTGGCGCTTTCATTTAATCCGGACTTGGTCTTGAGTTGTGCAATCAGAAAATACCTGCGCGCTTTTTCAATAGCACTAGAAGTAGCATCTATAGATTTCTCAAGATAATAAGCACAGGAATCAGCATTGTTGTTTTTGTAAAAAAAGTAAGCTTTTTGTTCTGCAAGTTCTGCCTGAAGTCTTTTTGGAAAATTTCGATCTCTGAAAAGTGTTTCTATCAAACTTTTAGCATCGTCATCATTTTCTTGTGCCAATAGGGTGCGCACAATCCAAACCAATGCATCATTTCTTGCCGCTGATTTTGCTGTTAGTCCTTTTTCTTTTGTAGAAACGGTATAGATATTACCACTGGTATTCAGATTTGATCCAATTGTTTTCTCCAATCCCATTTCGTCTTTTGTCCTGGGTTGAAATGTATAGTTGATGTATTGGAAAACATCATAGGCTGAATCAAATTTCTTTTGGTAGTAATAAGCTTGACCCATTAGTAAATACAAATCATCTACCCAGTCATTTCTCAAGTCGTGCAGCAAAATACCATTGTTGGATTTATGAATGACTGAATCCAGCTCTTGTTTTTGAGAAGCTGTTTGGTCTAAACTATAGTTGTAAAAAGCGAGTTGTCTGCTAAAACTATCCCTATGCGATTTTTTGGCGCTGGTTAAAACGTCTTGTAATTTGTTGTTGGCATTGAAATAAAAATTGTAGTGTGCCACTACATTTTCTTTCATTTTTTTTACCGGATTTATTTTTTTGTCGGGCGTTAACTCTGATTTCAGTTTTCTGTTTTCGTATGCTTTGGGTTTCTTAAGGTCATAAGTAAGGTTGAGCTGCGCATATGTTGTCAACGAACAGCATAGCAAGACCGAAAGGAGGGAGGCTAAACGCAGGGACAAGGCGATATGACCAAGAGGTTGTTTCACGGGTTGTAAAACTAAGCTTAATCCTGCTATTTTAAAAGGGGCTGATTTGTGAATTAACAGTAACTTTATGGAAGTTTTCAAAGGTAAAAGCATGAGTGAAAGCCTAAAACAGAGCCGGTTTAAACGACTAACAAACAGATACCGTTTGGTGGTCATGAACGATCATTCCTATGAGGAAGTGGTTACCTTTAAAATAACCCGTTTAGGCGTATATATCGCAGCTTGCTTTGTGTTTGTTGTTTTGGTAGGGTTGACTACAGCCTTGATCAGTTTTACTCCTCTTAAATACTATATCCCTGGGTATGGTAGTCAGTCGGAACGCCGTGAACTCACCAGGTTGAAATTGCGCACCGATTCTCTAGAAAAACAAATACAGTACCGAGAAGCCTATTGGGAAAACGTAAAGAACGTATTATCGGGTAAAGCAGAATTGGTTTTGGATACAGCAGTTATCTCCATTCCTGATCTTGAAGAAACCCTTGAGTAAACATTTAAGATGTCTGCTAATAAAACATCAAACCCAAAAGGTGAAGGGCCCAATAGTTCATTAATGCGTTACATGGGGTTGGCCACACAGTTTTTCGTGACTATTGGAGTTGGTTTGTGGATTGGTTCAAAGTTAGATCAGTACTTTTCTTTTGGTTCACCTGTTTTGATTTGGGTTTTACCGTTGCTGATTGTGGTATCTTCGCTTATCAAAATCATTGTAGATACAAATAAGAAAAAGAAATGAACGTTAGGAAAGCACTCCGACCTATCTATATCCTTTTCATCATCATTAATCTTATAGGGTTGGTCTTGTACAAACAGCTCAAAACTGCTGGTGTTGATGCTGATGTATTGCTGACAGGTAATATTTTTGTTTTCGCGCTGACCATGGTCTCTTTTTACATGTTGAATAAGGGTTTGAATGCGAAGACAACCTTTAATTTCATGTCGGCTGTTTATGGTTCTTTTTTGATGAAATTAGTTGTAGGTGCAGCAGCAGTTGTTATTTATGTACTGTATGCTGGTGAGCAAAAAAACCTTCCTGGTGTTTTTGCTTCAATGTTTTTGTATTTGTTCTATACTTTTTTTGAGATCAAAGGATTGCTTGAACTGTTGAAGCATAAATAACCATGTCTAAGTCGCAGGCACCTCTTCAATCGCTCGAAGACTTTTTACCCAAAGGTTCGTATCCCATGATTGAACCTTATCTCCATCATTATAAAGTACATTTGACCATCACGCGTTCTCGTTCTTCAGTTTTAGGCGACTATCGCAATGCGCATGCAGGTAAAGCACATCGTATTAGTATCAATGGAAATTTAAATCCCTATGCCTTTCTAGTAACCTTATTGCATGAGTTGGCTCATCTGATCACCTTTATCCGATTTGGAAATCGGGTTGAAGCGCATGGAAAAGAATGGAAGCAACAGTTTTCAGAATTGCTAAAGCATTTTATCAGTGCCTCTTTTTTTCCTGTAGATATAAAATATCAATTAGAAGCTTCATTAAAAAACCCAGCAGCCAGTTCTTGTGCTGATGTTGCCTTGATGCGCGTGTTGAGGAAGTACGATCCTGTTAAGGAAGGACACTGTCTTGTTGAGGAATTGGCAGTAGGTGCAAAATTTGCCATCAAGGGCAATAGGGTTTTTGAATGTGGGGAACGTGTACGCAAGCGAATCAAGGCTACAGAAATAGCGACTGGAAAAGTTTATTTGTTTAGTCCCGTTTACGAAGTGAAAGTGGTAGGCTTATAAATCTTTGCACATCCACACTGAGCATCCACAGTGTCCGGTA
>JBEBDP010000200.1:0-3679 GCA_041156925.1 Bacteroidota bacterium
TATGGTGCTGATTCATTTGCAGGACGACTATCAGCAGTATTCCAAGGCAGTAGTGATACTACGTTTTATGTGATTGCAGTATATTTTGGGTCGGTTGGTATTAAAAATACCCGGTATGCTATTCCCAGTATGTTATTAGCCGACTTGGTTGGCATCATTACTGCTATCTTTGTGGCCTATCTGTTTTTTGGATAGTTGTTATGCAAATTTTTTTAAAAGACGTTGTATTGCATGGTTTTCATGGTGTGCATCCACTTGAAAAAAAAGTGGGTACTCCCTTTAGCATCAATATCATAATTGAACTTGAAGAAAAAAAGGCAATTCAACATTTACAGGATACTGTCGACTATGCACAGGTGTTTGAAAGACTAAAGGAAGAATTCAAGACTACAGAAGACTTGCTAGAAGTTTTAATTGAAAGAATCATCGCTTCTATAGCTAATCTTTCTAGTAGCATCATATCAATTGATATTAGCATCTTTAAACTAAATGCTCCTATCAGTGGTTTTCAAGGACAGGTAGGTGTAAGGAGAGTAAAATGTTTCAAATGAAAAATTGGATTACAGTATTTGTCCTATTCATAAGCGGAGGGGTTTACGCACAATCCAATATTTTATTAGACGAGGCAAGAGCTTTCGAGCGTCAATACAACTCCACACAAGCAATTCTTAAATACGAGGAAGCGTTAAAGAACAATCATAATCAACTACCAATCTTAACCCGACTGGTAGAAATCTATTGCTCAAGCACAGAAGAGAACAAAGAAGAAGATTTTAAAAAAAACCAGCTCAATAAAGCAAAGGAGTATCTTGATTTAGCTAAGTCTATCGACTCTAACCATGCTGATTTTTTATATGCCAAGGCTTTATATTTAGGGAAGCTAATAGAAGTAAGTCCGGTAAAAGAGAAAGCCCAATACACGAAGGAAATTAAAGCGCTGCTTGATGAAGCATTAATCAAAGACCCCAACCATGTAAAATCACTTTATACGCTGGCCAAGTGGAATGAGGAAGTAAGCGGACTCAATCCTGCCGTTAAGGCTGCTATGAAAGTTATTTTCGGGGGATTGCCACCTGCATCTAGAGATCAAGCCTTAGAACTTCACCAAAAAGCTCGTAAATTGAATCCGGGTTTTCTAGCCAACAACTATGATTTGGCTTTATTACTCAAAAAAACAAATAAACCAAGCCAGGCTATTGAAGTCCTTCAAGCGCAAATGAAACTACCCACCAAAACAAAAGAAGAGCTTGAATTTAAAAATAAATCTAAACAACTACTTCAGTCTTTACAATAAATAAACTATTAATCAATTACTTATGAAATTGAAATTGTTGATTTTCGCGCTATCTCTTTTCTGCGTTTCCTCTGTATCATGGGCACAAGAACAAGATAAACCAGTTTCGAAATATGACCCTAATGAGCTTTTCAATCCTCTGTTTTACAAGCAATATGGTAATCATATCAGAACGGGTAATGGTGAACCTGGACAAGGATACTGGCAGAACAGGGCAGATTATAGCATAAAAGCTGAGCTAAATGACAAAACCAATCAGGTCAGTGGATCTGTTACCATGACTTATACTAATAACAGTCCGCATACCCTTGGCTTCCTTTGGTTCCAACTCGAACAAAACCTATTCAACCCTAGCTCAAGAGGCTTTGCTAAACTACCAGTGGGCGGAAGAAGCCGCTATGGTAATTCAGCTAATCCTTTCATGGGCGGCTACACCATCAAATCAGTAAAATTAATTTCAACTACGGCTGGTAAAACAACTGAAACCGAAGTAGTTCCTGATATAGTTGAGACCAGAATGAGGTTGGACCTACCTAAAAGCTTGAAGCCGGCAGGTGATAAAGTAGTAGTGAAAGTCGATTATGAATACACCGTTCCTGAATATGGAGCTGACAGAACTGGAATACTAAAAAATGCCGATGGTAATATCTATGCTATAGCACAGTGGTACCCTAAAATTTGTGTATTTGACGATATTCAAGGTTGGAATACTTTGCCTTACCTTGGCGCAAGTGAATTTTACTTAGAGTACGGAAACTTTGATGTTGCCATTACTGCACCTGCCAACCATGTAGTTGTAGCCTCAGGTGACCTTTTAAATCCTTCTGAAGTAATGACAGCTGACCAATTGAAAAGATACCAGCAAGCTCATCAATCTGATGCTACAGTCATGATCAGAAGCAGAGAGGAAGTGAAAGATGCTTCATCAAGACCAGCTAAACCTACGCTTACTTGGAAATACCATATTACCAATGCCAGAGATTTTGCTTGGGCTTCATCAGCTTCATTCATATGGGATGCAGCTAAAATCAACTTACCCAGTGGAAAGAAAGCATTGGCTCAATCAGTTTATCCAATCAGTTCCGATGGCACTAATGCATGGGGTAGAAGTACGGAATACACCAAAGCCAGTATTGAAAACTATTCTAAGCGTTGGTTTGAATTCCCTTATCCCATCGCTACCAATGTGGCTAGTAATGTAGGTGGTATGGAATATCCAGGCATCGTTTTTTGTGGAGCAAATGCCAAAACTGGTGGTTTGTGGGGAGTAACCGATCATGAATTTGGACATACATGGTTTCCCATGATTGTAGGTAGCAATGAAAGAAAATATGGTTGGATGGACGAAGGATTCAACACCTTCATCAACGATATAGCGGCAAAAGATTTCAACAATGGTGAATATGCTCAGCCTGCTGCAAGCGCACATGAAATGGCTAAAGTAATGTATAGCGATAGATCAGAATCCATCATGAAAACACCTGATGGCATGAAAGAATTCAATATTGGACTTTCGCTTTATTACAAACCTGGTTTTGCCTTAGGTTTATTGAGGGAGCAAATTGTGGGAGAAAAGAGATTTGACGAGGCCTTTAAAAAGTATATACGTGATTGGGCATACAAACATCCTTCACCTTGGGACTTTTTCAGAAGCATTGAAAGCAGTGTTGGAGAGGACTTGGGTTGGTTTTGGAAGGGTATGTTCCTGGAAAACTGGCGCTTAGATCAGGCGCTCACCAAAGTGGAATACCAGAACAACAATGCTAAAAATGGTGCAATTGTTACGATTGACAACCTTGAAAAGGTAGCTATGCCAGTAGTAATTGAGTATGAAACTGTCTCAGGGACAAAAGGCAGGGTTAAATTACCCGTTGAAGTCTGGCAAAGTACTGCAACGGTTAAAACAAGAATACCCGTTCAAGAGGAGCTTAAAAGGGTAACGATTGATCCTGATAAGGTTTTCCCAGATTTTAATGGAGAGAACAATACCTGGATAGCAAACAAATAATTGGATTTTTAGGGAAAAATTCCCCAATTATCCACATTTTACCTAATTTTGCACTCCTTCAGCTTAAAACCTGAAGTATTCCCAAATGGTCCCATAAGTACTTCATCTGTTTGAAGTCACCAGTAGGGGTAACTTAAAATTTGATTTTTTATGCCAAAAGTGAAAACCCACTCCAGGGCCAAAAAAACGTTTAAGGTCACTGGATCAGGAAAGATCACCTTCAGAAAACCTTCAAGAGGTCACTTGCTTACAAAAAAGTCCACTAAACGTAAACGTGCTCTACGTGTAACCGGTCAGGTTGGACATTCCAATCTTGATTTCGTAATGAGATTATTGCGTCTCAAATAGTGACTTTTATTCATCATTTAAACTAATTA
>JBEBDP010000201.1:0-15255 GCA_041156925.1 Bacteroidota bacterium
ATGGTATAGCTGCGTTATTGCCCTTAGGAAAATTGATGTTGTGTGTTTATGTCACTATGTTTTTTTTCATTTTTGTAGTACTGGGAAGTATTATGAAGTATTATGAAATCAGTATTTGGAAATTCATAAAGTACATTAAAGAAGAACTATTGGTTGTTTTTGGTACTGCTTCTTGTGAAGCCGCATTACCTGCACAAATGAATAAGCTAGAACAAATGGGTTGTAATAGGTCGGTTGTTGGATTAGTTATTCCGGCGGGTTATACTTTTAATCTTGATGGTACTTCTATTTATTTATCCATGTCTGTTATTTTTCTTGCACAAGTATTTAATATTGAACTTTCCGTTGAGCAAATGATAACGTTTTTTGGCATTCTAATGGTTACATCTAAAGGCGCAGCAGGAGTAACTGGTAGTGGTTTCATACTTTTGGCATCAACGTTAAGTGCTATTAATATTATTCCAATTGAAGGCTTGGCTTTGTTACTGGGAGTCGACAGATTCATGTCTGAAGCCAGAGCGATAACTAATTTTATTGGAAATGGTGTAGCTACAATTGCCATTTCCAATCATGAAAAGATGTTTAATAAAGAGCAAATGAAATTAGCTATTGGAGATTAGTCAATTTTCCATTCAACGGTTACATTAATTTCAATTGTAATCCACCAAAAGATATAAAGCTGTACTTATTGTGACCAAACTTCAGAAATAGTACATCATCACGCCGGATGAAGCCAAGAATTTTGTGAAAAAAGCTTGATTTAGATTGTGCCCACAGTGCGGGCACAATTGATAAGGGCTCACAATAAATTATTATTCTACAACTACAATTCCTTTAGCCAATATGTTCACTTCTTTCTTAGGTTGAGTGATGGCATCAATTTCAGCCTGTGATTTTTTTGCGTCTTCTGCATAGTGCTTAAGTTCCTTCACAGATGTTGTTTTCATAGACACTTCTCCTTCAATAACCACTTCTTTTCCTTTCGCAGCAAGTGGTACAAAGAACCCGTAGTCTTTCATTTTGACCATCGCTTGGTTTCCATCAGGAAGCTCAAGTTTGAGCCAGCATCCTTTATTGGGACAAACCTCTAGAATCTTTGCTTTGATTTTTACATCCTCCATTTTGCTTTCAGTTTCCAATTTGCTCACCACTTCTGCAATTGGCTTTGCTCCTTTGGCTTTGATTTTCGCACCATAAGCATCACCCACATTGGCTTCACCAGCTGGTGGTTGTGCAAAAGCTAAAACTGAAAATCCTAAAGCTATTATTGCGCTGAATATCTTTTTCATGATAAATGTATTAATGCTGGTGTAAAGATACCGCATCCTTTGATACTAAGCTATAGCATTTCTTTAAGCTTTATTGAGTGTAGAATCTCTTTTAATAAGCTCAGATTTTATGATGATATTTTCGTTTTGCAGTAGGGTTCTTTTCTTGTCAAGATTTTTAAATAAAACTGTTGCTGCCTGTGCACCCATCTCAAATGCAGGCTGGGTAACAGTTGTAAGTGATGGACTTAATAATGGTGCTGTACGTAAATTAGAAAAACAAATCACTTTTAAATCCTCTGGAATACGAATCTTCAATTCCTTAGCAGCATAATAGGTTGCTAATGCAAACTTCTCTACAGATGCAAAAATGCCATCAGGACGTTTAGGTCCTTTTAATAACTTTTTAATTTTTGCATAATTAGCTTTCTCGTCTGTATTGCATTTTACTATTCGCTCAGGATCTTCTTTTATTTCATGCTTATTCAAGGCTTCAAGATATCCCTGCTTGCGTTTATTGTCCATTGATAAGTGTTCCGACAAAGAGATATATGCAATGTCCTTGCATCCGCTCTGGATCAAATGTTCTGTAGCATTGAAGGCGCTGGCAAAATCATCCGTAATCACTTTTGCAGTTTCAATTTCATGGCAAATGCGATCAAAAAATACGATTGGTACTCCAGATAAAATTAATTGATTCAAATGCTCATAATTGTTTGTTGTACTTGCAAGCGACATAATCACACCGTCTACCCTTCCATTCTGCAGGTGATTTAAAATGGCAACCTCTCTTTCTGTACTATCCATGGTGTTGTAAATCAAGATGTGGTAGTCGCGTTCCTGTGCCACCGACTCTGCACCACCAATTACCTGAATGAAAAAATTATTTGTCAATTCAGGTACAATCAATGCCACCGTCTTTGTCTTGTTGTTGCGCAAAGCACCTGCATATGGATTAGGATTGTATCCCAACTCTTGTGCCTTTTGCAATATGTTTTTCTTCGTCTCCTCACTGATTTCATAACTGTTTCTCAATGCCTTAGAGACAGTTGAAACGGAAACATTCATAACCTCGGCCAGGTATTTTAAGTTGACTTTCGCCATAAAAGTGTTTACGCAAATATACTAAAAAAACTATTACTTACGAAAATATCGCGAAAACGTTATCGCAAATAAATACGATAAAAATGTGAAAATGGGTTTACTGCTTTCGTACTTTGGCAGTCTTAAACTACTGCTATATGGGAAAAAATCATTTGGGGAACTTCTTTTCAATGCTGCTCCCCCTCGTTCTTTTAACCGTCTTTACTGCTCAGGCACAGAATAAAACCGTGACTGGCACAGTTGTGAATAATGCATCTGGCGAGCCGGTTGCTGGTGTTTCTGTTAAGGCTAAGGGTAGCGACAGGGGTACCATGACCGACGCGAAAGGTGAGTTTACTTTAAGTGTCCCCGAAAATGCGATACTTGAATTGACATCAGTGGGCTACAAGTCTTTGGAGGTTGCTCCAGATTTTTCAAAGCCCATGCAAATCAAAATTGCTGTGGTTAACCAAACCCTCGATGATGTGGTTGTGGTTGGTTATGGTAGTAGAAAGCGATCGGATGTTACTGGTTCGGTAGCTTCAGTCGGCAAAGAAAGACTTTCCCAACTACCAGTCACCAATCCACTTCAAGCTGTACAAGGTGCGGTTGCTGGTGTAACCATTACCCAAGGTTCATCAGTTCCAGGGTCAACTCCAAAAGCACAAGTTAGGGGTGCAAACTCAATAAGCGCATCTACTGATCCATTTGTTGTTGTAGATGGAGTTCCATTTGCAGGTTCGTTCAATGATATAAATCCAGCCGATATTGCATCTATAGATATATTAAAAGATGTTTCATCAGTAGCAGTATATGGAACAAGAGGTGCTAATGGTGTCATCTTGGTTACCACAAAGAGAGGTAGAACTGGTAAAGCATCAATTTCTTATAATGCATATACTGGTGTAGAAGGATTTGCCAATACCATCAAACCGATGGGTCCTCAAGAATATGTACAAAGATTCAACGATTGGAAAGCACAATCAGGTTCAACCAGTACCAATGTGCTTCCAAATACATTTGAACAGGCCAACTATGCAGCAGGAATTACAACTGATTGGATGGAGAAGATCAAGCAGCAGGGTAATATTCAAAATCATACATTAAGTGTATCTGGTGGAAACAAGGATGTGAAGTATTATGTATCTGGTGATTATCTGAAGCAGAATGGTGTCATCAAAGGATATCAGTTTCAGCGTGCAAGTATTCGTTCAAATGTAGATGCAACCATTACTGATTATTTAAATGTTGGTGTCAATTTATTTTTTAATTCAAATAATTCAGATGGTGGTCGAGCTAGTCTAACTGCCGCATCACAGTTGAGTCCGTATGGCACATACTTAAGATCTAATGGAGATTATGAAGTATTTCCAATGTTTCCTGAATTGTTATATACCAATGCAATGCTTGGACTAACAACACAGCGTCAGGAAAGAAGTACCAACATGAACATCAATACTTATGCAGAATTAAAACCAACTTTTATCAAGGGATTGAAGTTTAGGGTTAATGCTGCGTATACCTATTTGCCAACTGTTTTCAGAAGGTATGAAGGAAGAGCTGCAGGTAATTTAATTGGCTTAGCGCAAGTAGATAATGCCGAGACAAAGAACTGGATTGTAGAAAATATTCTGACTTACGAAAAAAGTTGGGGTAAACACAAAGCAGATGCAACCGCTTTGTATAGTGCACAAGAAAACAGGTTCTTTTCTTCTTCTGTTATAGGGACAGGTTTCATCAACGACATCCTTCAGTTTAATAATATTTCTTCTGCTAGTAATATTTCTGGTACGTCACTAGCGTATAAAACCAATCTTCTATCACAGATGTTCCGCTTGAACTATTCTTATGATAGCAGGTACTTGTTTACAGCAACAGCTAGAAGGGATGGATTTTCTGCATTTGGTTCAAATACCAATAAGTATGGGTTGTTTCCATCATTTGCATTGGCTTGGAATTTGAGCAATGAAAATTTCATGAAAAATGTTGAAGTGGTAAATAATTTAAAGTTGAGATTTTCTTATGGTTTGTCAGGCAACCAGAGTGTTAATCCGGGTCAAACTCAATCAACTTTTGCAACAGTTCGTATGCCTTATAATGGTTTGAGTACGGTTGGTGTGTTAGCAAATGTTTTGGGCAACAATGATCTTACTTGGGAAAGCACTTATGGTTCTAACCTTGGTCTTGATTTTGCAATATTTGATAATAAGATTTCCGGTTCAGTTGAGTATTACAACACCAAGACAAAAGATCTTTTGTTGTTCCGCTCTATTCCAGTGATAACAGGGTTTAACAAAGTATGGGATAATTTAGGAAAGTTAGCTAACACTGGTATTGAGATTTCACTTCGTACACAGAATGTAAATGGTAAAAATTTCAAGTGGGAGACTTCACTTAATTTCTCTTCTAACAGAAACCGAATTGTACAATTATATGGTGATGGAAAGGATGATGTTGGAAACCAATGGTTCATAGGTCATCCTTTGGGGGTAGTATTTGATTATAAACTTACGGGTATTTGGCAGAAAGGTGAAAGCCCTGCTAACCAAGATCCAATTGCTAAGCCTGGTGATTTAAAATTTAAAGATCTCAATGGAAGCAAAACCATTACTGCGGATGATAGAATGATTCTTGGTCAGACTGCACCTAAATGGATTGGTGGTATTACCAATACGTTCCATTATAAAAATTTCCATTTGAATATTTTCATTCAAACTGTAAATGGTGTAACTAAAAACAATCCATTGTTAGATTTTCGTGATTTAGCTGGTCGACAGAATCTCCCAGCAGGTTTGGGATACTGGACCGAAGGTAATGCTAGTAATACTAGGCCTTCACTTACTTACAATAACTCAAGATTGTATGGGTACAATGGCGATGCAAGTTTTACACGCCTAAAAGATGTTACGTTGAGTTTTGTTGTTCCTAAAAATATTAGTGACAGATTGAAGATAGGAGGTGCTACTTTATATGCTAGTGGTAGAAATCTGATTACATGGACCAACTGGTTTGGTTGGGATCCAGAAGAGGATTACAACCGAGCTCCTGCTGGAACAGCTGTGAATACCAACAACAGCTATCCATTGGTAAGAACAATAGTATTCGGTGCAAACATCACCCTTCGTTAATGATCAAAATAGAATGACAATGAAAAAATATATCATCTTATTGGCCTTTACTGTTACTGTATTGGCTTCTTGTAAAAAGAGTTTCTTGGATGAAACAGTTTACTCTAGCTTTTCTCCCCAAGCACTCAATGATTCACTTGCATTTGAAGCAGCTATTGTAGGTATACAAAGTCAGTATGCTTTATGGCACACATTGGGTAATGACAATGTAAACTCACAAGGATTTCTTTGTGTTTGGCAAATGGGAACGGATGTGGCCTTTAATAAAGCTCCTGCAGATCTTGATCCATTTGTAGTGCCTTATACCAATTACCAAAATTTAACTTCAACCGATCCTGCGGCATTGTTTGTGTGGAAATGGGCCTACAATTTGATTAACAGTTGTAACAATGTAATTGCAAAGGCTGATGCAGCTGCAATGGGGCAAGCCAATAAAACCAATGTGAAGGCAGAGGCGAGTTATTATAGAGGAGTTGCCTATAATACACTTGCTACATTATTTGGTAAAGTACCGTTGATTACTGAACCGGTAAGCGGACCAAAGACAGATTTTACAAGAGCGCCATTGAATGAAGTAAATGCATTGATTATTGCTGACTTATCTAACGCAAAAAATAATTTACCTTCTATTGCTAATGTAAAATCAAATCCAAGAGGTAAGTTATTTGCAAGGGCTAATAAATCGATGGCTTCTCAACTGCTTGCGGAAGTGTATTTGAGAACAGGGCAGAATAGTTTGGCGGAAGCAGAAGCAGATGCTGTAATTAATAGTGGTGATTTTAATTTAATTACTTCTCGTTATGGTGTGAAAGCTTCACAACCTGGTGATGCCTTTTCTGATATGTTTATCTATGGCAACCAAAGAAGAAGTCAGGGTAACCGCGAAGCAATCTGGGTGCTTGAACTTGAAAATCCAAATACTGTTATTGGCGGTGCGGGTATGACTAGCTCTACCAACTTCCCAGGTTTTGTATTTGGTGCACCACAGCACCGTAGGGTCTGGGGCAACAGGTACCATGGTCAAGCAGGGATGTTGCTCGCAGATTCTTTGGGTGGCAGAGGAATTAGTAGAATGGCTATAACCTATTTTGTTCTTAATAATTACGGTGCTGGCGATATGCGCAATTCTCAGTTCAGTATCAGGAGAAACTATTGGTACAACAATCCTGCCTCTCCTTTATTTGGTCAGCCTGTTAATCCAAATGCTGCTGGTGTAGATACGAACCGTTTTATTGTTCCACAAATTACCAAGTGGAACCAGTATGATCCTAATGATCCTTTTGGATTTGCTATGATCAAGGATGTTATTGTGATGCGTTTAGGGGAGACCTATTTACTTAAAGCAGAAGCTCAATTCAAACAAGGAAATACTGCTGGTGCAGCTGCTACATTAAATACATTAAGAAATAGAGCAGGCGCTTCTTCCATAACTGCTGCTGATGTAACCTTAGATTTTATTTTAGATGAAAGAGCAAGAGAATTGATTGGTGAAGAAAATCGCAGAATGACCTTGATGCGTACGGGCACTTTGGTGAACAGGGTTGTTGGAAGAGGTTTGAAAATTGCTGGTTTGACTGCAACTCACCTTTTGCTTCCAATCCCTCAGGCAGAAATTGATTTGAACAAAGATGCCAAGTTGGAACAAAATCCTGGCTATTAATTATAAATAATTAAATGATGAAAGCAAGAGTAGTATTTTGTCTGTTGGTTGTTTTAATAAGTCTTAATCAGTCCGTTGCTCAAGCATGGACAAATGCAGATCCTAAACAGATTGCATTGTATCCTCAACAGAACGAGGCAAGAAATACCCTGAACTTATCTGGTATTTGGAATTTTAAAAAGGATGCTGATGCTGTTGGAGAAACAGAACAATGGTACAATGGGTTGTCCAAGTCTAGAAGCATTGCTGTTCCAGGGAGTTACAATGAACAAGTGGAGGACATGAGAGATTACCTTGGACTGGTATGGTATGAGAAAAAAGGTTTTGTGCCCAACAGTTGGAAGGGACAAAAAATTTATATCAGAGTAGGGTCAGCTAATTATGCTGCTAAAGTTTGGGTTAATGGAAAAGCTATCGGTAAGCACGAGGGCGGACACTTGCCATTTGCCTTTGATATTACATCAATTGTAAATTATAATGCTGAAAATCTCATCGTTATTCAAACAGAAAATGAATTAAAATCAACACGTGTTCCCACTGGAAATGTAGGTGAAGGGGGAATGTTTTCTAATTATCCTAAAACCAACTACGACTTTTTCCCATATGCAGGTTTGCAAAGATCAGTATGGTTGTATTCTGTTCCACAAAATAACATCAGTGATATAACTGTTCATACAAATTTAGTAGGCACCTCAGGTGAGTTAACAATAAGCGTTGCAAAATCAGGTGTGCTCAAAAATGGTACAGTTAAATTAACAGGAAACAATAATACTATTGAAGGGACATATGTCTTCAATGGCAATGAAGGTGTTGTTAAACTTGTTGTTCCATCAGCTAGATTATGGAACACAGAGGATCCGTATTTGTATGAATTAGAAGTGAAAGCTGGAACTGATGTATACCGTTTACCTATTGGCATACGTACTATTACTGTGACCAACAAGCAATTGTTATTGAACGGCCAACCTGTATTACTTAAGGGATTTGGCAAGCATGAAGACTTCCCCATTTTTGGTCGCGGTCTCGCCGAGCCAGTCATGGTAAAAGATTATTCTTTGTTAAAATGGATTGGCGCAAACTCTTATCGTACTTCACATTATCCTTATGATGAAGAATACATGATGATGGCTGATAAAGAGGGTATTCTTATTATAGATGAAATTCCAGCAGTCGGATTGATTTTTCAGGACGGAGAAGCAAATATCAACTTGAGAAAAGAAATCTGCAAGCAGCAAATACATGAGTTAATTGCAAGAGATAAAAATCATCCTTCTGTAATCATGTGGAGTCTTGCCAATGAGCCCTTTTCAAAAAATATGAATTTCGGTTCAGGTATTGATGCAGCATCAGATGATGTTTCTTATAACTTTTTCAAAGACTTGTATACAACTGCTAAAAGCTTAGATCCAACGAGACCGGCTACGATTGTAGGTGTACAAGGAGGTCCAAGTGAATGGTTGGGTATCATGGATGTAATTTGCATCAATCGTTATTATGGTTGGTACACACAACAGGCAGATATTGCTAAAGGTGCACAAATCTTGAGTGATGAGCTAGACAACCTGCATAAGAAATACAATAAACCAGTAGTGGTTACAGAATTTGGTGCAGACACCTATCCAGGTATGCACACGGATCAACCGGAGATGTTTACGGAAGAATTTCAAAGAGATTTTATCAAGGCCTACTTAGATGTCGCTGATAAAAAAGATTTTGTTGCAGGTATGCACATCTGGGCTTTTGCAGATTTCAAAACATCACAGGGTGTTATTCGCTTTGGTGGAATCAACTATAAAGGCGTGTTTACAAGAGATCGTAAACCAAAACTCTCTGCACATTACTTGAAAAGTAGGTGGTCTTCAAGAAAGTAAAAATCTCGAATGAAAAAATCAACGCTTATATCAATTGTTTGCTTTTTACTGCTAAACAGTACTGTTTGGGGGCAAATAAAAGGACAGCCAATACTAGGGTATCGCAACATTAAGTTGTTGAATGTTGATGGTTTGAATTTCAAAGATTTGAATCGCAATAATCAATTGGATGCCTATGAAGACTGGCGTTTGTCATATGATGAAAGAGCAAAAGATTTGCTGAGTAAAATGTCTGTAGAACAAAAAGCCGGTTTCATGCTCATCAGTTCTACTCGATTAAAAAATGATTGGAGTTTCGAGGCTCCCAAAACCAATGAACCAATTACGAGTGATTTTAATGAAACGGATTTGGTTCAGACGGTTAACATGTTTACAAAGAAAGTAATGCCAGTCCCAATTATGTCGGCAGCAGGTACCACAAAGGGTGTGACTACTTTTCACCTTAGGCATTTTATTTTAAGGGCAAATACTTCTACTCAAGTTATAGCTGAATGGAGTAATAAGCTGCAAGCTTTGTGTGAAGCGGATGGTTTGGGTATTCCTGCACTTGTTGCCTCAAATCCAAGAAATCACATTACAAAAGATGCATCCATTGGATTGAGTGTTGGTAAAACAACTTTTACATCATGGCCAGGTGAACTTGGTTTATCTGCTACACGTGATTTAAAATTGATTAGAACATTTGCAGAGACAGCGCGACAAGAATGGGCCGCAGTTGGGTTGAGAAAAGGCTACATGTATATGGCTGATTTGGCGACTGAGCCACGTTGGCAGCGTATTGAAGGAACTTTTGGTGAAAATGCTGATTGGGCAGCAAAGGTGATCTATGAAGTAACACTAGGCTTCCAGGGAAAGCAATTGTCGCAGCAATCAGTTGCACTTACCACAAAACATTTTCCAGGTGGTGGAGCTACTGAGGGCGGACAAGATCCTCATTTTGATTGGGGTAAAAATGAGGTTTTCCCTGGAGGCATGTTTAAGAATAACCTGACGCCATTTAAAGCTGCTATTAAGGCAGGTACATCATCCATCATGCCTTATTATTCTATTCCTATCAATACGCCTTATGAAAGAGTAGCTTATGCTTATAACAAAGGTGTTTTACAAAATCTATTGAGAAAAGAATTAGGGTTTAAGGGAATTATTAACTCCGATACTGGTCCCATTGAAATGATGCCTTGGGGCGTTGAGCATCTCAGTATCCAAGAGCGTTATAAATTATCTCTAGAAGCTGGCATCAATATTTATTCAGGTACTGCAGATCCTACTGAACTCTTGAAAACAATAAGAAGTGGAATGGTGGATATGCAACTGATTGATGAATCTGTTTATCGTTTATTGATGGAAAAGTTTCAGTTGGGGTTATTTGAAAATCCATATGTAGATGTTGATGAAGCTGTAGCTTTGGTCGGCAATCAAAAATTTCAACAACAAGCTGATCTTGCTTTTCGTAAATCAATTGTATTGTTAAGAAATGAATCAGCACAACTCCCCGTTCAACCTAGAACCAAAATTTATTTTGAATTGTATCACCAGAAGAAAGGTGTATCTCCTTCTACAGTTTATCAATCCGTAGATACTAAATTTAATGTTGAGTTTGTAAAAACACCAGAAGTGGCAGATCTTATTTTGTTATGGATTACGCCAGGGTATAAATCACTTTTTGATTCCGATGGTTCTCCTTTATACCTCTCGCTTTCAAAAAATGGTGTAGATGTAAATTATATCAATACACTTACAGCAAAGAAGCCCACTGTTTTAGCGGTCAATTATACCAATCCTTGGGTCATCAATGAAATTTATGATGACAAAAAAACAGGGAACATTAAAGCAGTCTTGGCCACATTTGGCACTACTGCTGACGCCTTATTGGATATTGTAACTGGTGCATTCAAGCCATCAGGAAAGATGCCATTCACAACACCGAGATCTGAAGATGCTGCGCAACAACAGCAATCTGATGTTCCAGGTTATTTAAAAGGACCAAATTATGCACTCTTCAAATATGGTGAGGGCTTAAAATTTTAAACATGATGAATACAGATTTATTTTCTTTAGATGGAAAAGTGATTATTGTAACTGGGGGAACTGGGGTGCTTGGTACATCATTTGTTAATGCAATTCATCAAGCTAAAGGCACAGTAGTTATTTTAGGGCTTGATGAAGAAGCATGTATAAAAAGTGCTGAGGCAATTAATGCAGCCGGTGGTAAAGCTTTGGGGCTTGGTGGAAATGTATTAGAAGAAGCACAGTTGATTGAAGCCAGAGAAAAAATACTATCTACATACGGAAGAATAGATGGTTTGGTCAATGCAGCTGGAGGAAATGTACCTGAGTCGGTTGTTAAGCCTGATGCAGATATTTTTAATATGAACATTGACGGATTGAAAAAGGCATTGGTGTTAAACCTTTGGGGCAGTATCATTCCTACCCAAGTATTTGGATCAGCCATGGCCAAGCAAGGAGGTGGAAGTATTGTGAATATTTCTTCTGTGAGTTCCAAAGATGCATTATCGATGGTGTTGGGATACAGTATGGGTAAAGCTGCGATTGATATTTATACCAAATGGTTTGCAGTGGAAGTTGCAAATCGACATGGAGATAAAATCAGGGTGAATGCTATAACACCTGGTTTTTTTCTCACTGAGCAGAATAGAAATTTACTTACCCATTCAGATGGGAGTTATACCAATAGAGCAAATTCAATAATAAACCATACTCCATTTAAAAAATTTGGGCGACCAGATGATTTGCAGGGAGCTTTGATATATTTACTCAGTGATGCATCTACATTTGTAACTGGAACTGAAATTTGTGTAGATGGAGGTTTTACTAAATTCAGTGGCGTCTAAAAACATAAAAGTATGATGAACAAAAACAATAAATATTATTCTTCTCCTTATCATATGCAACAAACCATGCGTTGGTTTGGTCCGAATGACCCTGTTAAACTATCAGATATCCGTCAAGCAGGTTGTGAAGGAATTGTGACGGCATTACATCACATTCCCAATGGAACGGTATGGTCTGTAGAGGAAATTGAAAAAAGAAAATCTGAAATTGAGGCAGCTGGTATGGTATGGTCTGTTGTGGAAAGTATTCCTGTACATGAACACATCAAGACACAGCAAGGTGAGTTTAAACTTTACATCGAAAATTATAAGCAATCGATTCGCAACCTCTCAGCTTGTGGTATTAAGATTGTTACGTACAATTTTATGCCGGTCCTCGATTGGACTAGAACTGATCTGAGCTATACTGTTGAAGATGGCAGTAAGGCATTGCGATTTGAAAAAGATGCCTTTATTGCTTTTGATTTGTTTTTACTTAAACGACCTGGTGCAACTGACGAATATTCTACAGAAGAAATTGAAAAAGCTACTCAGCGTTTTTACAAAATGGATAGTGCAGAAAAAGAACTGCTTCAGCGAAATATCATTGCAGGTCTTCCGGGCAGTGAAGAAAGCTTTACGCTTCAGCAATTTCAGCATGCATTAGATGCATATCAAGGAATTGATGCTTCAAAACTTCAACAACATCTTATTTATTTTTTGAGTGAAATTATTCCTGTTGCTGATGAATGTGGTGTTCAAATGAGCATTCATCCCGATGATCCTCCCTATTCAATTCTTGGTTTACCTCGCGTGGTAAGTACTGCCGAGCATATTCAAGCTTTAATTGATGCTGTCCCTTCATTGAATAATGGTCTCTGTTTTTGTACAGGTTCCTATGGTGTGAGGGCTGATAATAATTTGCCTGCTATGGTAAAACAATTTGGTGATCGCATTCATTTTATTCATTTGCGCAATACCTCGCGTAATGAACATGGCGATTTCTTTGAGGATAACCACTTGGAAGGAGATGTAGATATGTATGCGGTGATCAAAGAAATTGTGCAGGTGATGCAGCAAAGAAAAATTTGTATTCCAATGCGTCCAGATCATGGTCACCAAATGTTGGATGATCTCAATAAAAAAACCAATCCTGGTTATTCTGCAATAGGAAGACTTAGAGGTTTGGCAGAATTAAGAGGTTTGGAATTAGGGATCAGTCGCTCTTTATAACTTGACATTGACTGAGCAAGTAGTTGCTTATTTCAACGCGACTTTTCTCAATATGAATTATCTTACGTCTACATAACATGAAACCATTTCTCGACGATAATTTCCTTTTATCCACTAAAACAGCAGAGGTCCTTTATCATACCTATGCCAAGGATTTACCTATCATTGATTACCACAATCATTTACCGCCTGAAGCTATTGCTCATAATACCCAGTTTGATACCATCACACAAGCATGGTTGAATGGTGATCATTACAAGTGGAGAGCGATGCGTGTCAATGGAGTGTATGAAGGGTTTATCACTGGAAGTAAATCTGATCGAGAAAAATTTGATCAATGGTCGGCCACTGTCCCTTATACCATGCGTAATCCTTTGTATCATTGGACGCATCTAGAGTTAAGAAGGTATTTTGGAATCAATGATCAGTTGAATGCACAAACATCAGGCAAAATATACGAGCAAGTAAATAGATTGCTGCAGACTGATGAATATCGTGTTAGAGGGTTGCTGAAAAAAATGAAAGTAGAACTGGTTTGCACCACAGATGACCCAATCGATAAATTAGAACATCATCAAACCATTCGAGAAGAAAACATAGGTATTCAAGTGCTACCTGCTTTTCGTCCGGATAAAGCCATGAACGTTGATGATCCATCAAGTTTCAATCAATATGTAAATAGAGTAGAAGCTGTTGCAGATGTTGCGATTGGTTCTTACAATGATTATCTCTCTGCTTTAAAAAGCAGGCATGCTTATTTTAAAGCCAACCAATGTTGCGTAAGTGATCATGGATTAGAAAATATCTATGCAGAAGATTATACTGAAGCTGAAGTGAAAGCTATTTTTGATAAAATCAGAAAGGGCACAGCGCTGTCATTAGAAGAAAGAAATAAATTCAAATCTGCTTTGCTCATTCAATTTGCGGAATGGGATTGGGAACAGGGGTTTGTACAACAGTATCATTTGGGTGCTCTGCGCAACAACAACACCAGAATGATGAACTCGCTTGGCGCAGATACAGGATGGGACAGTATCGGAGATTTTTCACAGGCTAAGGCTTTGTCAAAATTCCTCGATCGTTTAGATGCCAATAATACATTGGCGAAAACGATTCTTTATAATTTAAATCCTGCTGATAATGCCATCTTCTCTACAATGATTGGAAATTTCAATGATGGTAGCATGGCTGGTAAGATTCAATGGGGAAGCGGTTGGTGGTTTCTAGATCAAAAAGACGGCATGACCAATCAGTTGAATACATTGAGTAACATGGGATTGTTGAGCAGGTTTGTGGGAATGCTGACTGATAGCAGAAGTTTTCTTTCTTTTACTCGTCATGAGTATTTCAGAAGAATCTTGTGTGATCTATTTGGTAAAGATGTAGAAAATGGCGAACTGCCTAATGATATCGAGTGGATTGGAAAATTAGTGCAGGATATCTCTTATTACAATTCTAAAAATTATTTCAACTGGCCAAGTGCTAGCTAGTATGTCTTCATCAACTTCAATCATATCGTCACAATCAGTTGCACATAAAGTATGTTGCTTTGGTGAATTGTTGTTGCGAATGTCGCCTGAGTTAAATGGCAAATGGCTTGAAGTTGCATCTATTCCCTTTTATATTGGAGGTGCAGAATTGAATGTAGCGACTGCTCTCGCCAATTGGGATGTGCCAGTAAAATATTGTACTGCACTTCCCAACAATTATTTGTCAGAAGAAATTTGTGCATCACTATCTGCAAAGCATATCGATACCAGTGCTATATTGTTTCAGGGAAACCGAATTGGCTTGTATTTTTTACCACAGGGAGCTGATTTAAAACATGCTGGTGTTGTGTATGACAGAACAGGCTCTTCTTTTTGGGATCTACAACCTGGAACAATTGATTGGGATCGTGTATTCGCGGATTGTACTTGGTTTCATTGGAGTGCAATTGTTCCCGCGTTAAATCCAAATACAGCTTCGCTATGTGCAGAAGCCGTGAAAGCTGCACGCAAAAAGGGGTTGACTATATCGGTTGATTTAAATTATCGTTCCAAATTATGGCAATATGGTATTGCCCCTAAGGAAGTGATGTTACCATTATTGTCCGACTGTGATGTAGTGATGGGGAATATGTGGTCTGTCGAAAGTTTATTAGGCATTGAATCACCAATAAAAGAAAGTAGTGGAATGTCG
>JBEBDP010000202.1:0-5182 GCA_041156925.1 Bacteroidota bacterium
AGCAATGTTAGCTTAAAATGTGTGGCTTATAAAAATCTTGCCTTGAGATCAGGATCTGCCATGTCTTTGTCCAATGGATACATAGGTCGTATAATTCTTTTATGTCCGAGACGTTCTAGGTCTTGGTCTACACCACCTGGTGTTTGTGCCATGATCCAGCCACCACGCATGTCGTATAGTTCTGGCACGAGGTAACCAATTTTGACTACCACGATGTCAGCTTCGCGAGGCTTTAATCCCAAGTTGGTGAAATCGCTTTCGTAGTGATAGGGTTTTCTTTTTTTGGTAATGATAACATGGATGGAACCAACACGGACAACTACTTCTGTTTCGGCATCTACATCGCCATGCTTTATAGATTCAACTATACCTGAGAGTTTAATTGGAGGTGAATACCGATTATCTACAGCCGCACCTGCAAGACCTTCAACTTTGGCGCCTACACCAGCAGCGACGGCTTTTGCAACCAATTCTGGAGCGGGTAAGGATGCATAAATGAGTGTTGGTCCTGTTTCGATTTTGAACTCTGGTCGATCTAGTAGTTTGCTGAGTGTCCATGTTACATCACCTGCACCACCAGCAGTAGGATTGTCTCCCATGTCGCTGATCATGAAAGGTTTTTTGTCGCTTGACAATGCCATGTCTAAGCTTTCATTGAGGTTAGCAACGGGTGCAACAAATTCAAATTTGGAACGCAAATTCCAAAAGCTTGTAGCGAGACTTTCAGCTGCTTTTCCAACTGCAGTTTGGTCGTCACCGGTAACCATTACAACGGCATGGTTCCTAGGTTCGTCGGCCCAAGCATAACCAATCCAAATTGCAGCATCGATGATACCCGGGCGCTTGGTGATGGGGTCTACTTGTGCATAAAGACTTTTTCCGGGTTCAATTCTCGTACTAGTTTTTTCTCCGGGAAGTAAGATGGGTACAGGTATCCATGCTTTGAATGCAGGTTTACCTTTGCCTGATTCTAGACGATCTATAAGATTTTGAACTGCACGCTTTTTTGATTCTATTGCATCTTCGTGCGGAGCCATTCGGAAACAGGTGATGAGGTCTGTATTTTCAGCAAGACGCCTTGAAACATTTCCATGTAAGTCCATCGAAGTAGAAATCAAGGTCTTGTTACCAACCAGTTTGCGCACGCGTATAATAAAGTCCCCTTCAGGATCTTCTAGTCCCACTACACTCATAGCGCCATGTATATCAAAGAACAGGCCATCATATGGAAGGTTCGCCTTCAATCTTTGCAAGGTTTGGTTAACAAGAGATTCGTAGGCTTCACGGGTAACAGTGCCACCCGGAAGTGCATGTGCTTGTAGTGTTGGAAACCAATTAGCGCTTTTGCGCAGAATCGAATCTTTAGCCAAAAAAGGATAAGATGAAAAAACTGCAGTATCTACTCGTGCTTTGAACGCTTCTTCATGTGTTAAGGCAGGAGAGAAGGTACTTGATTCTATTGCCAAACCTGCAATGGCAATTCGAGGAAGTGTTTTTTCTGATTTATTAGAACTACAAGACGTAGCAAGTACCAGTAAGCAGAAAATAAAAACGAAATAGTTTTTCATGCGCTAAGCGCGAAATAGGTTTTACAATATTCCGCATACCCAAGTTATGCCATTACTTTGTGCATTCAAACTAACTCCTTTAATTTTAGAAAGATTTAAGTTTGAAAAGCTTCTAATCATTAGAACATATTTTTTTGTTTAATTAATGCTTGCTATTATGAACAGACGTATCATCTTCTTATTTATTTCATTTATACTTTTAGTAAGTAGCGCATTAGCGCAACATACGCAGAAGCATCGTGTGTTGGTGTTGACCGATATTGAAGCAGATCCTGATGATGCACAATCACTAGTGCGTTTTCTTTTGTACAATAACCAGTGGGATGTAGAAGGCTTGGTAGCTACTACATCGATTCATCAAAAGACAAGAGTTGCACCAGAGACCATTCATGAAATCCTACAAGGGTATAAAAAAGTACAGATCAATTTATTGAAACATGAAAAGGGATATGCCAGTTATGAGAGTCTCGCTGCGAAAGTGAAAAAAGGATTACCTGTTTATGGTATGCAGGGTGTTGGTGAGAGAAAAGATTCTGAAGGATCAGAGTGGATTATTAAAATGTTAGAGAAGCCAGATAGCAGACCTTTGTGGGTTACTGTTTGGGGTGGTCCCAATACATTAGCACAAGCATTATGGAAAATCAGGGCTACAAAACCTGCAGCAGAGGCTGCGCGCATGTATGCTAAATTGAGGGTGTATACCATTTCAGATCAAGACGATAGCGGTCCCTGGATAAGAAAAGAATTTCCCGGCGTTTTCTTCATTGTTACACCCGGTTATAATTACAGCAAAGCCACTTGGTTGGGCATCAATTTCAATGCACCAGGTTCAAATACCGAGGTGATTTCCAATGCTTGGTTAGCGCAAAATATACAACAAGGTCATGGTCCCTTAGGTGTGTTGTATCCTGATGTGGCTTATGGCATGGAAGGCGATACACCTACATTTTTAAGTCTTATTGATAATGGATTAAATGATGCTGAGCATCCTAATTATGGTGGATGGGGCGGAAGGTATGAATTGTATTTACCTCAGTTCGAAGATTCTAATCAGGGGATGTTTAAAAGAGAGAATTGGCCTAAAGATGAACCTGAGACTAGAGCAATATGGACCAATGCTAATGACAGTGTAGTATCTGAAATAGACAAAAAGAAATATGGTGGAAATAGAGAAACGATATGGAGATGGAGAACAGCGTTTCAGCATGATTTTGCTGCGCGGATGGATTGGACAGTTAAGAGTTATGTTGAATGCAATCATCCACCTGTAGTGAAGTTGGCTCATGCAGATCGGTTTACGGTGAAGAGCGGACAAACATTTCATTTGAATGCAAAAGGCACTAGTGATCCTGATGGAGATTCGGTGAGTTATTTGTGGTTTCAGTATCAGGAAGCAGGAAGTTATAAGGGTAATGTAAGTTTTAGACCTTATTCACCTAATTTGTATGATTTGCCGGTTACTGCTCCCAAAGTAGATAAGCCAGAGACCTTGCATTTTATTTTGCAGGTGACAGATAAAGGAACACCTTCGCTCACACGTTATAAGCGTGTAATTGTTACAGTAGAGCCGTAGCTGAATTAAAATCTAAAACTTGAGTTTATGAATATGATAAAGATTGAAGCTAAAGTAAAAGCAAGTCTATCACACGTTTGGGATTGCTGGACCAATACAGAAGATATAATGGCATGGAACCATGCTTCAGATGATTGGCATTGTCCTGCTGCTGAAAACAACTTAGTCCCCGGAGGAAACTTTACCTACCGCATGGCAGCCAAAGATGGTTCTGTGTCTTTTGATTTTAATGGCACCTTTCAAAAAGTGGAACCAATGAAATTGCTTACTTATTACATTGAAGATGGTAGGTATGTAGAAGTGAAGTTTGAGGAAGAAGGTGAGTATGTAAATATTATTGAAACCTTTGAGCCTGAAGAAGTAAACAGTTTAGATTTACAACAACAAGGTTGGCAATTGATCTTGAATAATTTTAAAGCTCACGCAGAGTTGACGGGAGCATAAAAGCTTCATCTTGTTTTACTTTATAAAAGTCTAATGCTCTGAGATACTTTCGGTTTTTTAGGTAATTTTAATTATTGAATCAATTAGATACTTATGAAAAAGACACTTGTTGCTGTAATAGCTTCTGTTATATTATTTGCTTGTAAAAATAATAATCAGCAAAGCGAACTACAGCTTGAAGGATTCTATACTCCGGAAAAAATCATTTGGTCTGATCAGGGTTGGAGTGAGGAGGAAAGAGATTATTGGCATCATCTGAACGCGGGACAAGAATTTGCGCCACTCAGTTGGGTGAGGGCATTGGAATCGCCTGATACCAATCTTTCATTATTGGATCCAGTTTACTTAAGGGGGTTAGGTTTTTTAGATAAACCTGTTACTAAAAATAATCCGCAAGGATTACCTGTTGGTTTTTCTATCAAACCTGCTAAAGAGAATGGTAGAGTGATGTTGGGACTTACTTGCGCTTCTTGTCACACCGGGCAAATAAATTTCAATGGCACAGCGTTAAGAATTGATGGTGCTTCTGCAGGATTTAATATTTATAAATTTTTTACAGACTTCGGAGTTTCGTTGGGTAAAACTTTACAAAATTCTGCATCATGGAAAAGATTTGCTCAAAAAGTTCTTGCTGAGGAACCAGGTGATGAAGCTAAACTAAAGAAAGATGTTGAGGAAGTCATGGCTATTACTGCCTGGGAAATGGAAGCCTATGCTAAATTAGGTACAGCTTCTGTTGATGCAGGTCATGGTCGAATGGACCCTTTCAACCGTATAGGTAATGAAGTATTCGGATTAGGATTAAGAGAGCAATCAAATTATCATGCTGCCAATGCTCCGGTTGGGGTTCCATATTTATGGGATATTGCTCGTCTTAATTGGGTACATTATAACGCTTCTTTCAGTCAGCCTGTTTCTAGAAACATATTACAAGTACTTGGTAACGGAGGCAGAACAAATTTTCTTGATGATCAAGGTAATCTGAAAAAAGGTCCAGAAAAGTGGGAGAGTAATTTTGATCTTGAGCGATTAATTGAAATGGAGAAAGGCTTTGCTTCTTTAAAAGCACCACAATGGCCAAATCAGTTACTAGGAGAGATTGATACAAAGAAAGCCGCAACTGGAAGAGCGCTATTTATGATGAATTGTGCTAAATGTCACGCTCCTCGTCCACTTGCGGGTTCTAATGATCTTGCAGTAACTGAAATTCCACTTCATGTTATTGGAACTGATTCAAGTGAAGCAGCTACATTCATGAATAGGCGGTATAATGCTACAAAATTATTGGGGCCAGAAGCAACTTCTATTGATGGTGCAACAGGACTTCAACTGGTTACCTCTGAAATGGAAAAATATGCCTACAAAAAATTAGGGTGGACTGAAGAGCAAATTAAATCACTTTCAAAGGAAAATCGATCCAATATTGTTCGAGCAAAAGCAATTTATAAAGCAAGACCGCTAGATGGTATTTGGAGCACACCTCCATTTTTACACAATGCATCAGTGCCCAATGTATATGAACTTTTGAGTCCACCTGCTGAAAGATCAGTTACCTTTTGGTTAGGTAGTTATGAATATGATCCTGAAAAACTGGGTT
>JBEBDP010000203.1:0-3495 GCA_041156925.1 Bacteroidota bacterium
AGCAATTGCGTTATACCAAAGAGCACGAATGGATTTCTGTAGAAGGTAATGTAGCTACTATTGGCATTACTGAATTCGCACAAGGCGAATTAGGTGATATCATTTACGTTGATATTGACACTATTGGAAAAGACCTATCTGCTGAGGCAGTATTTGGTACTGTGGAAGCAGTAAAAACCGTAAGTGATCTCTTTTTACCAGTTGCTGGAACCATCACTGAAAAAAACCCATTATTGGATAGTCAGCCTGAATTGGTTAACCAAGATCCTTATGGCGATGGTTGGATGGTTAAAATAACCCTAAAGGACCCAGCTGAAGTAGAAGCCCTAATGGATGCTGCTGCCTACCAAGCTTTGATTGGTGCCTAATCCAATGAAATTGTTGTTCAACAACAAGCTGTTGCCATTTATTTGGACGGTTTGTGTGTTCTATTTGCTGAGTTTTGATACCTCAAGTGCAAGCGATTCTGCACTCTGGAAATTCCCTGGAATAGACAAGCTGATTCATTTTGTCATCTTCCTCCTATTTGCTTATTTATGGGGAGTTTTTTTCATGCAACATTCAACATTTGAGGAAAGAAACATCATCTTTATTATCATCATACTTGGTAGCGGTTTTGGCATGGGAATGGAGTTTTACCAGAAATTTTTCACCAACAGAAGTTTCTCCTATTGGGATGGAGTGGCTGATGCAGTGGGAACAATAGCAGGTGTTTGGCTGGCAAAAAAAAGCCCCTATGGACATAGGGGCCGTAACCAAAACTAACTGCTTATGAGAAAAACAACTATTGCATAATTATTAGACGACTTTCCGTCGCTTTTTCCATTTCTATTTTCGTTAAAACTTTCAAAATATCGCAGCAACTAGACATTCACTACTCTACACAATATAGAGACGAACGGACAGTGTTTTTGGTTGTTAAAGAGTCTTTAAAACCAGAAACTGCTTTTTTACAGTAATTAGTAGTGAAATAAATCTCTTGGTTACGATTGGGTCAGTTTACTTGCATTTTCTGCAAATTGTAAGGCATCTACGAGCTCAACAATATTGCCATTGAGCACGTCCTGCAAATTATATAGCGTAAGCCCTATCCTGTGGTCAGTCACTCTTCCTTGTGGAAAATTATAGGTCCTGATCTTGGCAGAACGATCACCCGTGCTTACGAGACTTTTTCTATGTCGGGCTATTTCATCTTCTTGTTTGCGGACCTGCTCTTCATAGAGTTTTGTCCTTAAGGTTTGCATGGCTTTTTCCCTGTTACCCAACTGGGTTCTTTCGGTCTGACAAATAACGACCGTCCCCGTGGGTATATGTGTTAACATTACCTTGGTCTCTACCTTATTTACGTTTTGTCCCCCTGCTCCCCCACTTCGAGAAGTCTCCATTTTTACATCTGCCTCTCTCAATTCAACATCCACCTCTTCTGCTTCGGGCATGACGGCAACCGTAGCTGCACTGGTATGTACCCTACCACTCGCCTCTGTATCAGGTACACGTTGTACACGGTGAACACCACTCTCAAATTTGAGTGTTCCGTAAACATCATCACCAGAAACCTCAAGCTGCACCTCCTTGTATCCACCCATTGTCCCTTCGTTTTCATTGAGCACAGCCGTTTTCCAACCTTTGTTTTCACAAAAACGGATGTACATACGCAATAAATCTCCTGCGAACAAAGAAGCTTCGTCACCACCTGTACCAGCCCTAATTTCAAGAATAGCATTTTTCTCATCCTGCGGATCCTTAGGAATGAGCATATTTCTGATCTGCTTCTCTAGTTCTTCTTTTTGAGCTTCCAAATCTGCTGTCTCCATTTTTGCCAACTCTCTCAATTCATCATCATCACCCATTAAGGCTTCGCGGTTGAACTCAAGGTCAGACAATAACCTTCTGTATTGGTTAGAAGCAACTACTATTTTTTCGAGACTTCTGTATTCTTTAGACAACTGGCTAAACCGTTTGTTATCACTCACCACTTCAGGATTGGTAAGTGCTACTCCAATATCATCAAATTTGGCCTTAATGGCATCTAGTCTGTCCAGCATCTTGTTTAGAAAAAACTTCTAGTTTTAAATCTTTAATTTCGCTTGCAAAGTTAACTCATTTCAAGTGATGAAATACCGCAAGTTTAGCGCCGACAAGATTTTCAATGGTTTTGAATTTTTCAACCATGAACATGTGCTGATTACTGACGAATCTGGTCGTGTTGAAGGACTGGTACCACAGTCGGAGGCTGGAGATGACATTGAAAAATTTTCAGGTATCCTCACCCCTGGTTTTATCAATGCACACTGCCATCTTGAATTGAGCCATCTCAAGGATGTGATTCCTCCACATACTGGACTCATTCCATTCTTGCTGGATGTTGTTGGAAAAAGAGATTTTCCGATGGACATTATACTCGACCGCATTGAAAAAGCAGAACAGGAAATGTATGATGATGGAATTGTTGCTGTGGGTGATATTGGTAATACAGCCAACACATTAGCAACCAAACAAAAAAGTAAAATCAAGTGGAATAATTTTGTTGAGGTACTGAGTTTCAGTGATGAAATGTCGCCAGAAAGAATGCAACAATATGGTGATGTATTGCAAGCTTTTCTTGATGCAGAAACACAACTCGAAAAAAATCATTTTAAGTCGGCCTTGGTCCCACATGCACCTTACACCATCAGCAATAGAACTTTTCAGGAAATCAATAAGCTCACTCCAAATGCAGTTATTTCTATGCATAACCAAGAAAATCCTGCTGAGGATGAATTGTATAAAACTGGACAAGGAGCTTACCTGCCTTTTTTGAAAATATTCGGATTTGATGCTTCGCCATTTCCTGTAACTGGACAATCAGCTTTAAGATCTTGTTTGCCTCATTTTACAAATAAACAAAGGCTATTACTGGTTCACAACACCTTCATTCCAGAAGAGGATATAGATTTTGCAATAGAATATGCCAACAAATACTTAGATGGTATTCATTTCTGTCTCTGTGCAAATGCTAATCTGTATATCGAAAACAAAATGCCCCCAATCAAAATGCTGATACAACATGGCGCGGCCTTAACGTTGGGCACTGATAGCTATAGCAGCAACTGGCAATTGAGTATTGCCTCAGAAATCAAAACCATTAAAGAACGTTTACCTGAACTTCCTTTGGATCTCATTTTACAATGGGCAACCATCAATGGTGCTCAAGCATTAGACAGGGCTGATGATCTAGGTAGTTTTGAAAAGGGTAAAAAACCTGGTGTGGTTCTACTTGACAACAACATGAAGAGTAAGCGTTTACTTTAATCAAGTCTCAAGTAAAGTCCTTATTACTGGCAGTGATTTCATTTGTCCGAATGGACTGATATGCAATTCGTAAAACCGCAAACAAGCATCCAGTAATTCATTACGCAATTGTTTGTTCAGTTGAATCTGATCTAATTCTGCAATTTGCATTACCCTCAACAATTGTGCTATGTATTCACTTTTGGGATAGGTTATTGCCATCTG
>JBEBDP010000204.1:0-7756 GCA_041156925.1 Bacteroidota bacterium
ATTAAAATGCATAGTGATGGGGAGTGGTATGTTTATTTGAATGGAGGAAGAACTGCAACTGATACAAAAGCACTTGATTGGGCTAAGCAGACGGTTGAGTTAGGAGCTGGAGAAATTCTACTGACTTCTATGGACAATGATGGAACAAAAGCCGGTTTTGCACTTGAAATTACCAAACAAATTTCAGACCAAGTGTCTGTACCAGTAATTGCCTCTGGTGGTGGCGGTTTGCCCATTCATTTTTATGAGGTGTTGAATGGCTGCGCTGATGCTGCCTTGGCAGCAAGCATATTTCATTTTGGGGAAATCAGTATTCCAGAGTTGAAAGCGTATTTACGTGAACATGCTATTCCTGTCCGTTAGAAATGACTAATTTTACAGTGATGAATATAGCCTTTGATAAATTTACAGATGGGTTAGTGCCAGCCATCATTCAGGATGCAAAAACATTAAAAGTGCTCATGTTGGGCTATATGAATGAGGATGCATTCGAAAAGACCCTTGCAACTGGGCAAGTAACTTTTTTTAGTAGGTCTAAATCCAGACTGTGGACAAAAGGAGAGGAGAGTGGTAACTTTCTTCAATTGGTTGCTTACCACCTCGATTGTGATAGTGACGCGCTTTTATTTAAAGTAAATCCAGTTGGACCAGTTTGTCATACTGGTGCTGATACCTGTTGGAACGAGAATAATGAATCCGAACAATTTCTTCAGTATTTGGAATCGATTATTGAGCAAAGAAAAAATTCAACAGATGGGGGCTCTTATGTTAAATCTCTTTTTGAAAAAGGTGTCAATAAAATTGCGCAAAAAGTAGGCGAAGAGGCAGTTGAGTTGGTAATTGAGGCCAAGGATAATGATAAGGATAAGTTTTTAAATGAAGGAGCAGACTTGCTGTTTCATTATTTGCTTTTGCTTAACAGTAAAGGGCATACATTAGAAGAAGTTATTGCAATTCTCAAACAAAGACATCAAAAATGAAATACATAGTTGCTTTATTACTGGCCTTTCCTTTGATTAGTTTTTCACAGACACAGAAGTTTTCTTTGAAGGGATCAATCAAGGGTTTGAAAGACAAAACTGAACTGGTGCTCAAAAATGAAGATGCCAATGCAGAGCCTTTGTCCACTTTCATTTCAAGTGGAGAAAAATTTGAAACAAAAGGTGAGATTGCTGGTCCGGGTTTATATCAATTAAGTGTAAAAGGTTCTCAGCAAAAGTTAATGATCTTTTTAGATGCTTCAGACCTATTGATAGAAGGCGATTTGTTGGCATTACAAAATGCGAAAGTAACTGGTTCAAAAACACATGATGTTTTCGCTTCATTCAATTCAACTTTCAATCCTTTATTTGCAAAGCTGTCTGTCTTCGCCCAGAAATTGAATAGTGGAGATAAAGATGCTGATGGTTCAATAAGAAAAGCCTACGGTGAAGTAGTGGCTGAAGTAAACACAAAGACAGATGAGTTTATTGCTACAAACGCTAATTCTGCTGTTGCGCCTTTTGCATTACTTGTAATGATGCAATTAAATGATGATCCAGTGGTGATGGAAAAGCGGTTGGCAATAATGACGGATGAGGCAAAGTCAAGCTATTTTGGTCAGGCCGCTTTAAAGCTCGTTGAAGATGCAAAGTTTGCTTCAGTTGGAACTGAAGCTCCAGATTTTGTTCAACAAGATCAGAATGGTAAAGATGTAAAATTATCTTCTTTCAGAGGTAAATACGTGTTGGTAGATTTTTGGGCAAGTTGGTGTGGACCATGTAGGCAAGAAAATCCCAATCTGGTAAATGCATTCAACAACTATAAGGATAAGAATTTTACAGTTTTGGGTGTTTCATTGGATAGGGCTCGTGATCCATGGTTGAAGGCAATAAAGGATGATAACCTTGCATGGACCCAAGTAAGTGATCTTAAATTTTGGAGTAATGCTGTTGCAGTTCAGTATAAAATTCAAAGTATTCCCCAGAACATGCTCATTGATCCTAAAGGTGTAATTATTGCTAAAAATCTGCGTGGACCGGAACTGCATACCAAACTTGCAGAGTTATTAAAATAATCCATTAGAAATAGACATCCTCTATTAGGAAGAATTCAGGTTCATCATTTTCGGTTAGCGTGATTGATAAAATATCAAAGCGAATCCACCTGAAACCTCTATGTCTTCTTATGTAGGCAGTTCCAGCTGAAATAAAATAGCGAAGCTTGTTCTTGTCGACCAATTCTTCTGGGTGCCCAAATAGACTATTCCTTCTCGTTTTGACTTCAAAAAAATGTAGTTTTTCATTTTTCAGTGCAATGATGTCTATTTCCCATTTTCCGTACCTCCAATTTGTTTCAATTATTTGGTAGTCGTTATTAATCAACCAATCCTTGGCTAGGGATTCACCAAGTTTTCCAGTTTCATTATGTCTTGCCATATGCAACAATGATTTAACTTTGAAAGTATTCAGTTGCTAACTTAAAACTAGGGGAGATGTACAGTTTACAAGGGGTGATACAGCACTATTCTTGGGGAGGAAATACTTTTCTTCCTGCGTTGTTAAACCAAAATAATATTGAAGGAAAACCTTATGCTGAATATTGGTTAGGTGTTCATGCAGGTGGACCAGGTACTGTTCATTTAGGAGAAGGAGGTGCCACACATTTAATCAACCTAATTACATCTGATAAGCATAAGCACCTTGGTGAAAAAACGCTACAACAATTCAATGCACTACCATTTCTACTTAAAATCCTTGACGTAAAGGATATGCTTAGTATTCAAGTGCATCCGAATAAAGACAGAGCTGTGCAAGGCTTTACAGATGAAGTACAAAGAGGAGTAGATATCGCTGCACCTTATCGTAATTATAAAGATCAGAATCATAAACCTGAAGTGATGGTTGCGTTAAGTGAATTCTGGTTGTTGCATGGATTTGCAGCTGATATAGAAGAACGCTTAAAAAAGTTTTCTTTTTTACATGAGTTTTTACCGCATTTTAAAGCAGGTGGTATCAAGGCTTTGTATGAAAACTTGCTCACTCTTCCCCAAGAAAAGGTGAACGAGATCTTAAGTGGGCATGCTGAAAAAATTATTCCCTTATACAAAGCCAACCAACTAGAGAAAGATAATCCAGATTTTTGGGCCGCTAGAGCGATGTTGAATTTATGTGCGGATGGTCAATTTGATAAAGGAATTTTTTCCATCTATTTGATGAATATTCTCCGTTTGCAACCAGGAGAAGGAATTTTCCAGGGGGCTGGCCTATTGCATGCTTATTTAGAGGGGCAAAATGTAGAACTCATGGCTAACTCTGATAATGTGTTGAGGGCCGGTCTTACAAACAAACACATAGATATTCCTGAATTGTTGTCAAATACCAGTTTTGTTGTAACAAATCCCCAAATAATACCTGTTTCATTAAACAAGCAATCTCAACAGTATCCATGTGATACTTCAGATTTTCTCATCCAAAGAATTAATCTTGAAAAAGGAGAGGAATTGCAGTTGCAATTAGGTGGACCTACAATAGCGCTTCAGATAAGGGGAGAAGCGGAATGGAAAGGATATAATGAGATGGTGGCAAATGGACTTCATTCATTTTTCATCGATCCTTTGGAGCCAATTGCAATCAAAGCGAAGTCAGATTCCGAAGTCTATATTGCGTCTGTTCCTGTTTAAACTAAGCTATGCACATCATGAGGAAAACTGTTCTAATGGAATCATGTTTAGAACTGTTATAAATGCCTATTTTTGTCCAAATTCTCGATATGAAATTGAATAAATATACTTTGCTATCCTTTCTGATGTTGGTTTTACTTGCAGCATTGTATAGAGCGATACCCGGACGCCCATGGGGCTTTGCGCCACAATTTGCTATGGCTATTTTTGGTGGTGCTGTAATAGCAGATAAAAAACTCTCATTTATACTTCCTTTACTTTCTCTTTTGATATCAGATGTTATTTATGAGATTTTATACATCAATGGGTTATTTGAGATCAAAGGATTTTATGATGGTATGTGGATCAATTATTTATTGTTTGGCTCTTTAACAATTTTTGGTTTCTATATCCAGCCTTCAAAAATTTCATCAATTGCTAAAGGTGTTGTTGCAGCACCTACTGCATTCTTTATTGTATCTAATTTCATTACATGGGCAGGTAATGGTGGATACCAAAGAGGTATGACCTTGAGTGGTTTAATGCAAACCTATATTGATGGAATTCCTTTCTACAACAATAGTTTAATTGCAACAGCAGTATTTAGTTTGTTCTTGTTTGGAACCTATCATTTATTGATTGGAAAACTAGTAAAAGCTAAGGCGTAAATCCTATATCATCTATAAGGTTCGCACCATCTGCAGCTGAAGTGGCTAGTTCATCGCACCTCTGGTTATAAGGGTTGCTAGCATGTCCCTTTACCCAAATAAATTTAATTTGATGGTTCTTGGCTAAAGCATGGTATTGCTTCCAAAGATCACTGTTCTTTTTACCTCCCTTGAAATCAGTTGCAATCCATTTGTCAAGCCATTTTTCCATGACTGCTTGAACAACATATTTACTGTCAGAATAAATTTCGATATTGAGGCCTGTTCTTTTTAAGGAAGAAAGCGCAGCAATAACTGACATCAATTCCATCCTGTTATTGGTGGTGTATTTATAGCCTTGAGCAATTTCCTTTGCTTCTCCTTTCCACATCAGAATTGCGCCATATCCACCTCTACCAGGGTTTCCTCTGGAAGATCCGTCAGTGTATATGGTTAATCCTTGGTGGTTGATCATTCAACGACAGTAACCTTGATGGTATTGGTTGGCAGATGAAGTTCTACTGGTGTGCTACCTGTATTCACAACAACTTGTCCCTGCTTGATAAATCCTCTTTCTTTTAAGATTTTGATTTGATCAGCAATGATTTGATCATATCCAACTTCTTCATCATAGAAGAAGGCTCTTACACCCCAGCTAAGGCTGAGTTGGTTGACAAGACTTCTTTCTTTTGTGAAGACAAATAAATTGGATTTAGGACGGTAGCTGCTGAGAACAAAGCCAGTATAACCTGTTTGTGTCATTCCGATCAATGCATCAGCATTGGTGCTATCTGCTAGTCGGCATGCTGTTAGACAAACAGCGTCGCTTATATAAGTTGCAGATTCCGGAAGTGGTTTAATATCCTCGTCTCTGTTGTAACGGTATTCAGTTCTTTCTGCTTCCATAATGATCTTGCGCATGGTTTCAACAACCAAAGCAGGGTGGTTTCCAGTAGCAGTCTCTCCACTGAGCATAACAGCATCTGCACCTTCTAATACTGCGTTAGCAACGTCTGTGCTTTCGCTTCTGTTTGGCTTCACCTTGTCGATCATGCTCTCCATCATTTGGGTAGCAACAATTACCGGCTTGCCTCTTTTCATGCATTCTCTGATGATTTGACGCTGAATCAAGGGTACTCTTTCAATTGGTACTTCTACTCCCAAATCACCTCTAGCTACCATTACACCATGCGAGGCAGCAATAATATCTTGTAGGTTTTCTAATGCTTCAGGCATTTCAATTTTTGCAATGACTTTAGAAGTACTCTTGTTGTCTTGTAAAATTTGTTTGATACCTATGATGTCAGCAACTCTTCTTACAAAGGATAATGCAACCCAATCAAGTTTTTCCTTCATGATAAAATCAAGATCCTGCAAATCTTTTTCGGTAAGAGCTGGCAGAGAAATTTTTGTATCAGGAAGGTTGAGTCCTTTTTTTGATGAAATGATACCACCCAATTTAACCCTCACCTTTACATCATTATTGGGCATGATTTCATGCACAACAACTTCAATCTTACCATCATCAATCATAATGGTATTACCCACTAGTACATCACCTGCCAAATTAGGGTAGGAGACATAAATTTTTTCAATTGTACCAATAACTTTTTCATTGGTTAGGGTTAAGATATCTCCTTCTTTTACAAGAAGTGAATTATTTTCAATTTCACCAACCCTCAATTTCGGGCCTTGTAAGTCACCCAGAATAGCAATGTTATAGGGTTCTGTTGAATTGATTTTTCTGATGTGGTCTATTATTTTTTTCTTGTCTTCATGTGAACCATGTGAAAAGTTCAATCTGAATACATTTACGCCTGCTTTTACTAACTCAAGTAGCTTTTCATAGCTATCACATGCAGGTCCTACTGTTGCTACAATTTTAGTTCTGTGTACAGCATGCAAATGCCCAGCACTGTTGTCCATTTGCTGATGAAGGTATTTATCTATTTTGTTGCTCATTTGTCAAAGTTGGGGGTTAAGAAATAAAAATAGCAGAAATAATTCTGCTAAGTAAAGGTCTAACTGGCTAGTATTTTTACAATTTTAAGCCACTCGTCACTTATTTTTTGTTTTGCTTTAACTGCTTTATCAAGTGGCGTGTAATGCATTTTATTGTTCATGATTCCCACCATTTGGTTATGTCTACCTTCAATCAAACACTCTACAGCTGAATAACCCATTCTACTCGCTATCAATCTATCCATGCTGCTAGGAGAGCCTCCGCGTTGAATATGTCCTAAAATAGCAACACGAATATCAAAATTCGGAATTCTCTCTTTAATAAGGGTAGCCAAATCGGTACCTCCGCCAAAATCATCTCCTTCGGCAACCACAACAATATTGACTAGTTTTTTTCTCTTTTCTTTTTCTTGAAGTGATGCAAGAACTGCTTCCACATCTGTCTTTCTTTCTGGAATTAAAATATGTTCTGCGCCAGTACCAATACCGCTGTGAAGGGCAATATAACCTGCATCTCTACCCATCACTTCAACAATAAATAACCTATCATGTGCATCAGCTGTATCTCTGATCTTGTCAATGGCTTCAATTGCTGTATTAACAGCTGTATCAAATCCAATGGTGAAATCAGTGCCAGCAATGTCCTTATCAATTGTACCGGGGATACCTATACAAGGAATATCAAATTCATTTGAGAAAATCTGTGCTCCTTTAAATGATCCATCTCCTCCTATAACCACCAATCCGTTGATGCCATGTTTTTTAAGATTGTTGTAAGCTTTCTTTCTGCCTTCAGGAGTGAGAAATTCTTTGCATCTGGCTGTCTTCAAGATAGTACCACCTCTTTGGATGATATTAGCAACACTTCTTGAGTCCATCTTTTGGATATCATTATCAATTAGTCCAGAATATCCTCTTGTGATGCCATAAACCTCTAGATTATGAAAGATACCTGTTCTCACAACTGCTCTGATACAGGCATTCATGCCTGGGGCATCTCCTCCCGAGGTCATTACACCAATTTTTGTTACTTTTTTGGGCATGGGGGGTTGTTGGTCTGGTTAAAAATGAGCAAACTTTCGTTGCGGAATTCCATAGGCCGGCGGTCGCAAATTTAACAATTTAAAATAATATGAAGAGTAATTACGATCATGATTTGAGAACTCTTATCCACATTCTAAATGCGGTGATTTACAACTGATTAGAAAATCAAGGATAATGCTTTTTCAAAAGCAGTGGGTTCATATCCTAACTCTTTAATTGCTCTATCTATAATAAACCCAGTTTTTAGGGGTCTTTTACCCGACTGGGTGAAGGTGGAGGCATCAACTGGTTCAATGAGTGTTTCATTGAGATTCAAGTGTTTTGCAACCAAAACTGCCATTTGATAGGGGGTAAGTATGTCCTTCCCGGAAAGGTGAAAAATACCACTGGCTCCTTTTTCTGTAATGAGTCTTATCCCATTGACCAAGTCTGGTATATAGGTTGGGGTTCTTATTTGATCATT
>JBEBDP010000205.1:0-6106 GCA_041156925.1 Bacteroidota bacterium
TTCAGTCTCAAATATACCGTAGAGCGAAACTTTACTCAGCTCATGCAAACTGAAACCATCAGTGGAAACAGTTTCTCTTTTTCTACTTTTCAATTCGCAACACAATCCGACCCATCAAAGATGAACAAATGGGGATTCAAGTATTTTACACGTGCTGATGCATTACCCATAGATAATAAATTAAATAGAACAGATAGGAGCCACAATTATAATATAAATGGAGAATGGATGTCTAACGAGCATCATCAAATCAGGTTAAATGCTACATATCGAAAGTTAAATGTTACAGATACAAGATTCAATATAAAGGCTGATGAACGTGTGCTTGGAAGAATTGAGTATTTTACGGATGTTTGGAAAAATGCCATAACAGGTAATTTCTTGTATGAAATTGGAAGTGGTCAGGAGCCTCGGCGCGACTTCACCTATTTTGAGGTGCCAGCTGGACAAGGAGAATATACTTGGATTGATTATAACAGTGATGGTGTGCAGCAATTAAATGAATTTGAAATTGCAAAGTTTCGTGATCAGGCTAAATATTTAAGAATTTATACGCCCACAAATGATTTTGTAAAGACAGATTTTCTTCAATTCAACTACAATGTTGTCTTTAATCCATCAATGGCAATTGCAGAAAATGCTGAAGGAATAATGAACAAGTTTATTCGCAGGTTGTATTTTCAGTCGTCTTTACAAACCAGTCAAAAACAAAGGGCACTAGGCGATCGTAGTTTGAATCCATTTGCAACGATGATTGCAGATACCAGTTTAATTAGTTTTGATCAATTGCAAACACACTCACTTTCTTTTAATAAGTTCAGTCAGATTTGGGGTGTAGACCTCAACTATTTACAAAATACCAATAGAGCATTTTTGTCCTTTGGTGAAGAAACAAGGAGAACCAATGAAGTTTCACTTAGAATTAGATCGAATTGGGCCAGGAAGTATACAGTTGATTTAATTGGTAAAAAGAATAATAATAAGCTTTTGACGCCGAGCTTTAATAACAGAAATTTTAATATTGATGCATACTCAATTGAACCAAGAGTGAGTTATACAAAAGGTACCACCTTTAGGGCTCAAGTTAGTTATAACTATCAGGAAAAAAGAAATGCTGGTCCAGAGCGTGCAAAGATTAAATCGTTGCAGATGGAAAGCAAATACAATATAGTTGCAAATACTTCTTTGTCGGGGCGCTTTACCATGTCAGACATCTCGTTTAATGGAATTCCCTCATCTACCTTGGGATATATCATGATGGAAGGACTTCAACCCAATAAAAATTTTGTTTGGCAACTGGATTTTACAAAACGATTGAACTCGTTTATTGAGATGAGCTTCCAATATGAAGGAAGAAAAGCTGGTTCTTCAGGAATTGTGAATTTAGGCAGGGCCCAATTGCGTGCTATCTTATAAAAAAAGCCGCCTTTTACAAAGCGGCTTTTTTATTCTAGAATATTTTTAAATTATTTCAAAGTAGCAATGCCTTCACCGATTTTGAAACCGTTTTGATAAACAACTACTGCATAATTTCCTTTCATGTATTTTTCAGTCTGTCTTAGGTCGAAGCTAATATTCTTGGCTTCACCTTGCTTGTATTCTACATCAATTTTTGTGGTAAAATCAACTTGACCATCTTGTCTTGTGTTGATGGAACCAGATGCTAGTGCTTCTTCTTTGATTACTTTTCCACTTGGGTCTTTAGCGATTATGAGAAGTTGTTTAGGGCCAGAAGTGGCAATCCTATTTTCATCAAGATTGAAAGAAACCCTAAGCTTATCTGCTCTTTTTGCAGAAGTGGTAGATTTTTCTTTACCAGAGCTTTTTTCATTAATAGGGGTAATGCTAAAAGCAGAAGCATGAAGTGTAGATCCAACATCTACTTTATTTTCAGCATCTTTTTTTGCTGCTTCAGTAGAAGCTAGGGTAGTATTCAAGTTTTTATTTTCACTGGTCAAATTTTCTTTGTCTACAGTCAACTGTTTGTTCTCAGTTTGAAGACGCTCAATTTCCTTGACATAGCCATCAATTTTACCATTCAACTCAGCAACAAGATTTTTAGCTTCGGCAAGATCAGCAGCTGTTGCGTTTTGTTTTCCAACAAGCGATTTGAACTTTCCTTTGAGTATATCCATCTCGGTATTGCGCTTTTTCACAATACTATCCAATCCGGCATTAGAGGCAGTGAGCTCGTCTAATCTCATCATCGCAGCATTGTATTCTGTTTGTACTGCATTTTTAGCTGAGTCAAGATTTGCATAATCTGCATTTTTTTCAGCAATTACAGCGTTAGACTCACTTTTGGCATAAAAGAAATAGCCCCAAGATGCAACAAGCAAAATTGCCAATAAGATGATGATGTTCGACTTGTTGTCTTTGTTAGTTGTACTCATGATTTAGGAATTGATGATCAATATTGACCGGTTATCAATAAATTTGACACTACAAAGGAAATGAAATTCATTCCAAAGACTCCTATGTAAATGTTAAAATGAGTGTATTTGTGCGAATTATCATTCTATTGTTGATATTACTATGAGTGCTGAACAGATTATAAGTGATTGGAAAAAGAAACACTTCAAGCCTGTATATTGGTTAGAAGGAGAGGAGCCCTATTATATCGACAAGCTCACAAAGTTTGCAGAAGAAACCATACTGCCTGAAGACCATGTAGCCTTTAATCTATCGGTTTTTTATGGCAAGGATAGCAAGGTTGAAGAAGTAATCAATGCTTGCCGTCGTTATCCAATGTTTCACGACTTACAGGTAGTCATCGTAAAAGAAGCACAGCAGCTTAAAGATCTAGATAAACTTGAATCCTATATCAATCAGCCACTAGGCTCAACTGTTTTGATAGTTGCGCATAAGGAGAAGAAAGTAGATGGGAGAAGTAAATTGGCTAAAATTTTAAAAGGTAAAGCTGAGCTCATTTCTACCAAAAAATTATACGATAATGAACTGCCTGAATGGGCATCAACAATGATAGCTGCAAGAGGCTTGTCTATTCAGTCGAAGGCATTACACATGTTAGTAGGGCATATTGGTAATGACTTGCAGCGTATTGAAAATGAGATTGAGAAGTTGTCTGTTAATTTAAATGGTAGAACTCAAATTACCGAAGATGATATTGAGCAGTACATTGGGGTAAGTAAAGAGTTCAATATTTTTGAATTGCAGTCGGCCCTCATCAACCGCGATCTGCCTTCAGCCTTAAACATCATTAATTATTTTGCGTCAAATCCAAAAGCTGCTCCAATTCAGCTGATCTTGCCCACTTTTTATTCGTTCTTTAGCAAACTCTACATCGCTGCTTCAAGTCCCACTCGCGATGAATATAGTTTATCAGCATTGTTGGGAGTGAAAGGGTTTTTTGTAAAGCAATACATTCAGGCGCTTCAGCGCTATAGCTTTACTGATATAGAGAAAGTGCTTTTATTGTTATCACATTATAACTTACTCAGTGTTGGTATTGGTAGGGTAAATGCAGATGATGCTGCTTTGATGAAAGAAATGGTTACCAAAATTATTGCAAAAGACGCTTGATTAAAACATAGCGCTAATCTCTACTTTGTCCTTGTGCAATTGTTGTTTTAAGGCATCAAGACCTGAGAATTTCATTTCTTTTCTGGTGTAAGCGATAAGGCTTACGCGAAGGATTTCATTGTAAATGTCTTCATCAAAAGAAAAAATATGGACTTCAATTCTTCTTTCTTTACCATTAACCGTTGGTCTGTAGCCAATATTCATCATGCCATGGTAATCTCGCATTTCGCCATTTTTCAACAATTGGACTGCAACAGCATAAACACCTGATGCTGGAATCAATTTATCGCTATCAATGATTGCGAGATTGGCTGTAGGGTAACCTAAGGTTCTGCCCAGTTTATCGCCTACAACAACTTTGCCAGTAAGTTGATAATTGTAAGTAAGCAATTGATTGGCTAGTCCAATTTCTCCATTTAACAACGCGTGTCTAATATTGGTAGAACTTATCCTTGATTTATTTAAGACCTGTTCTGGTATTTCCAGTACCCGATAACCAAATTGAGGCCCCTTGTTGCTCAATAATTCAAAATCACCACTGCGTTCTTTACCAAAGCGGTGGTCATTTCCAATGATGATTAATTTGGGATGAAAATAGGCTACTAAAAATTGTTCTATATAGTCAGATGCCCTTAGTTCAGCAAAGGCTGGATCAAAAGGCACTACAACAAGGTGATCGATGCCAAAGGCTTGAAAGCGTTCAATTCGCTCATCTAGGCTCGTTAGTAAAGAGGGAGCGTCCGCATTGTTCAAAATTCTTCTTGGATGGGGGTGAAAAGTAATTACAATTGTTTCACCTGCAAGTTCCTTAGCATGCTGCTTGAGTTCCTTTAAAATGGCCAAATGACCACTATGTACACCATCAAATGTGCCGATAGTCAGCACCGGGTTTATGAAATTGGGTAAATTTTCTAATTGGAAGTGTACCTGCATAAGGGATGCAAAAATAATTGAAAACCAAGAATCAACACGCTGTGAATAAGAATGATTCTAAAAACTTGTCAATTCATCCGTCTGAAGTAGTTTTGCTGCTACCAATACAAACCATGAGTTTATACAATAAAAGAGGAGTTTCAGCCCAAAAAGAAGAAGTGCATGATGCGATAAAAGGTCTTGATCAAGGACTTTTTCCTAATGCTTTTTGTAAGGTTTACCCTGATTATCTTTCTGGTGATGATAGTTTTATCAATGTTATGCATGCAGATGGAGCAGGTACCAAAAGTATACTTGCTTATCTCTACTGGAAGGAAACTGGCGATTTATCCGTTTGGAAAGGTATTGCTCAAGATGCTGTGGTCATGAATTTGGATGATTTGCTTTGTATTGGTGTGTATGATAATATCATCTTTAATTCCACTATCGATCGAAATAAACACCTTATCCCAGGTGAGGTGTTGAAAGCCATCATTGATGGTACTAGTGAATTATTTGCAGCATTGTCTGAGATTGGGGTGAATGTTCGTTACCTCGGTGGCGAAACCGCTGATGTGGGAGATGTGGTGAGAACGGTTGCTGTGAATGGCACCATGACTGCCAGATGGCCAAAGAACAGGTTGGTGACAAATGAAAAAATAAAAGCAGGTTCAGTAATAGTAGGTTTATCTAGTTCTGGGAAGTCCAGTTACGAAAATGAATATAATAGCGGTATTGGCAGTAATGGATTGACAAGTGCTAGGCACGATATGTTTTCAAATTATTATTCTTCTACCTATCCAGAGTCACATGACCCTGCCTTGCCAAAAGAAGTGGTTTATATTGGTAAGCATAAACTGACTGATCATGTTGATGTTCCTGGTTTTGGTAACATCAATGCTGGTAAATTGGTGCTGAGTCCAACCCGTACTTATGCTCCTATTTTAAAAGAAGTTTTGGAGCATCATTTTGATGCTGTTCATGGTTTAATTCATTGTAGTGGAGGTGGACAAACAAAATGCTTGAAATATTTACCCGGACCAATGAAAGTGGTTAAGGATAATTTGTTTGAAGTACCTCCAGTCTTTCAATTGATTAAATCAGCAAGTGGAGCTGACGATCGTGAAATGTTGCAAGTGTTCAACATGGGTTGCAGAATGGAAATTTATACAGATGAAAATCATGCAGAAGAGATGATAGCTATTTCCAACAAATATGGAGTAGAAGCTAAAGTGATTGGTAGGGTAGTAGCTTCAGAAAAGAAATGTCTGGAAATACAAGTTGGTGCAGATAAACATATCTTTGAGTAACAAATTTTTTCTATGAGTGAGGTTGTTTTGGAAATCAGTAATGCCAATATTTACCAAGGTGATTCATTGATTTTGACGGATGTCAATATTCAAGTTTCAAGAAGTGAGTTTGTGTACCTAGTTGGTAAAACTGGTTCAGGAAAATCCAGTTTGCTTAAAACTTTATATGGAGAGTTGCCTTTGAAAAATGGTAAAGCGATTGTAGCTGGGTTTGATCTAAAAGACTTGACTTGGAAAACAGTCCCTTTTCTTAGAAGAAATATTGGAATTGTGTTTCAGGACTTTCAATTATTGACCGATAGAAATGTTCATGATAATCTGAAGTTTGTACTTAAGGCTAC
>JBEBDP010000206.1:0-4247 GCA_041156925.1 Bacteroidota bacterium
TTGTTTTCCTACTGGGTAAACAATATTGCTTCTTATAACAAAGTATATGGATCTTTAGGAAGTATACTAATTTTGATGTTCCTCGTTTTCGTCAACTCATTGGTTCTTTTAATTGGATTTGAGTTAAACGTAAGCATCAATTCTTTAAAACGCTTGTCAGAAAAAAGAAACCAAACAACATGAACAATCAATCACCGCGTCCTTTTGTTTTAGCTGAAACCAATTGGAAAGAAATACAACAGCATCAATTTGATATTGCAGTCTTGCCATGGGGCGCAACAGAAGCACACAATTACCACATGCCATATGCAACAGATAATTACCAAGTAGAATATGTTGCAGCTACTAGTGCAGAAAAGGCATGGAAAAATGGTCATAAAGTATTGGTATTGCCCAATATCCCATATGGTGTTAATACTGGTCAACTTGATGTTCCATTTTGCATTAACATGAACCCTTCTACACAATTGGCTATTTTAAATGATGTATGTGATGTTGTAAGAAGACATGGAGTAACCAAATTGGTTATCCTTAATGGTCATGGCGCCAACAACTTTGTTTCGATGATCAGAGAATTGGCCGGAAAATTTCCAGATCTTATGGTATCTGTTATCAACTGGTTTACATCGGCTCCCAAAAACGACATCTTTGAAAAGAAAGGAGATCATGCAGATGAAATGGAATCCAGCGTCATGATGCACCTCCACCCTTCTTTGCTATTACCACTGTCTGAAGCGGGTGATGGAGCTACTAAGCAGTTTAATATAACCGGCATCAAGGAAGGTTGGGCATGGACGCAAAGACCTTGGACTTTAATTACAAAAGATACAGGTTCTGGCGACCCTTCTCTTTCAACACCAGAAAAAGGGAATGTCTTTTTAGAACGTTGTACCGATAATATTGCCAATTTCTTTGCAGAAATCAATAACAAAACAATTTCATCACTTTTAAAATAAAAGAATAAAAAACCATGAGAAGTTTGCTGCTGTGTTGCTTTGTATTTTTTAATCTTGTTGCCAATGCTCAAAATGATTATCAGGTAGTTTTTAATCTTAGATCATCTCAAAATATCAACCTTAGTGGTATAGACGTAACTATTTTAAACTTTGAGAAATTACCATCAGAATCAAAAACTGGATTCATACGTTTTACAGGAGTCCCCAAGGGAAAATATCAAGCATTAATTTCGGGCGAAGGAATTGCTTCAAAAATGATATCGTTCTCTGTTGAGAATAATATTGATATCAATATAGATCTCCAACCCAATTACACCAATTTGGGTGATATTACAGTGAGCGCCAATAAACGTGATATTAATCTTTTAGCGGTTCCAGGTTCTATCACATCTATTCAATCCAAACAGATTCGTGATATGCGCATTTGGGAAATGAGTGATTTGAGCGGTATTGCACCTAATTTCTATATGGCTAATTCAGGTGATAATCGTAATGTAACCTCCATTAGAGGAATTACAACCACTTCCTATGAACAAGCAGTAGTTACTTACATTGATGGAGTGGCCCAATTTAACCTTGATACCTATATTCCACAATTACAAAATATTGATCGCATCGAGATCATTAGAGGAGCTCAAGGTACACTCTATGGTCGTAATGCCATGGGTGGAATCATCAATATTACTACCAAGAAGCCTGTTAATAAAACAAGTGGTTACCTAGATCTACAACTAGGAAATTATGGACAGCAGCGTTATGCGGGAGGTTTCAACTCACCTATAATAAAGGATAAAATGTTTTTTAGTCTTGCTGTATTGCATGATAAAAAAGATGGTTTTTATACCAATACTTTATTTGATGAAAAATATGATAAGCAAACACAAACGATGTTTGATGCTCAGTTGCGTTACTACTTCAAAAACAATTGGAGCATATTAGCATCTCACAAACAATACTTTGGAAAAAACAATGGTGCATTTCCCCTTGTAACTGACTTAACTGAACTGTTTGAAAAACCCTATGAGCTGGCTCAGAACCAACTTGCTCAAATGAATGATAAAAGTTCAAACTCATCAATAAGCTTGAAACACAAAGGCAAAGTGTTCGATCTTACATTTCAATCAGCCTATCAGAGAAACTACAGGTATTATGATAAGACATTAGATGCGGATTTTTCACCAGCAGATATAGTAGGTATATACAATAATTACGGAAATAAATTTAATACAGTCGGCATACTTTCTAACGAATTGAGGCTACAATCAAATACTTCTAATCAAAACAATAAATTTGATTGGACAGCTGGACTATTTCATTTCATTCAAAAGAATCCAGGTAGACAAGCTACAGTTTTTGGAAATGATGCTGGATTCATAGGTGTGCCAGATGTTAATTTTGCACTCATTTCCAACAACACCTCTAAAAACAGTGGTATTGCTGCTTATGCCAATCTAGGATACAAGATATCAAAGCAATTTACTGTTACAGGTGGATTAAGAATTGATAATGAGCGTAGAGCAATGACCGCTTCTAGTGAATATGAAAAACAACCTAGTCGTCCCATTTTTACTTTTCAACCTCAGACAGCAAAAACAAACTATGCTGCATTTTCTCCAAAGTTGGGCATTCAATACCAACCTAATGAAAATAATCAGATTTATTTGACCTATGCTAGAGGTTTTAGAAGTGGTGGATTATCAAACATTAGTTCAGATCCCTCAGAACGTCCCCTATCTCCCTATCTTCCAGAATATAGCAATATGTTTGAATTAGGCACCAAAGGAATAAATCAGAAACAAACCATACGATATGCTGCATCACTTTTCTACAATGCAGTCACCAATATTCAAACTCCTCGTTTAATATTACCTGATGCTGTAACCATTACTGAGAATGCAGGTAAGTTGAGATCTTTTGGTGTAGAGGTTGAAGTAAATGCTCAACTTACAAAAGGCTTTACTGTTCAGTACAGCGGTGGTTTGACTAATGCCAAATACTTAAAATTAGATGATGTAAATGATGGCAACCAAATTGATTTATCAGGCAACAAACAAGTTTTTACGCCTTCCTCTAACAACTTAATTGGTCTTCAATATCAATGTAGGATTGGCAAAAATGATTTTTCAATTCGCACAGATTATGTTCATACAGGCACTCAATATTTTGATCTTGCAAATAAGATCAAACAAGATGCTTATGGTCTCTTGAACATGAGAACATCGTTAAGAATGAAATCACTTGAAATTTCTGTTTGGGCTAGAAATATTGGTGGTACTAAGTATATAGATTATGCCTATGATTTTGGTGCTGCCCATTTGGGAAGACCTAGAACAATAGGTGTTGGACTAGGATATAGATTTAATTAATTTCATGAGGCATTACCTGGATACCTAATCCAGGTAGTGCTGATGGAAGCAATTGAAAATCTTCATAGCGTAAACCATTTGCCAAATCTTCCTTTAAAAGTAAGGGGCCATCAGCATCCAGGTAATCAATCATAGGTGCAAGATGTGCTAAGGCTGCTGTGCCAATACTAGATTCATTCATGGTTCCTAACATGATTTTTAGTCCATGTTGACGAGCCTTTTTTATCATGTCAATTGCAGGTGTTATACCACTGCTTTTGGTAAGTTTAATATTAACTCCATCAAAAACACCACTACATTTTTCAATATCAGATAAGCCAACACAAGATTCATCAGCTATTATCGGTATTGGTGTAAGGTCAGCAAATAGTTTTGTTTCTTCAAAAGCATCTTTTGCAAAAGGTTGTTCAATAAGTTCGATACCAATTTGTTCCAATGTAGGTAACATGCTCTTTGCCTGCTCTAATTGCCATCCAGCATTTGCATCGATACGAAGAATAGCATCAGTATGTTTTCTGATTTGAACAAGTGAATTTAGGTCGTCTTCATTACCCACTTTTATTTTGTATACAGGAGCAGGATGTTGTTTTATTTTTTCCAACATTACTTCAAGCGCATCAATTCCAATGGTATAATCTGTTATTGGCGATTGCATTGGATTTAAATTCCAAATTGCATAAAGTGGTTTATTTCTAATTTTAGCAAATAAGTCCCAGCCAGCCATGTCTAGTGCACAAACCAAAAAGGGATTTTTAGGAAACAGATGGTGTAAGAAATGCCAAAATCGCTTTGGTTCTGTAAATGAAAAACTCTCAACAAATTTAATTTTTGCTGTGAGATCGTCAGCCATTTGATCTACAGTAATGTTATAATAGGAAATAGCTGGTGCTTCACCGTATGCTTTAATTCCTCTCCATTCCAGTTC
>JBEBDP010000207.1:0-3074 GCA_041156925.1 Bacteroidota bacterium
CAGGGTCTAAATATTGATAACCCAATTCAGGATTGCGGCACCAGTGAAAAGAGTGAAGAAGATAGTGGTATTCTCAAAATCTTCATGCTAGGCTTTTTGGGCGGCTTGTTTGCTTTGCTTACGCCTTGTGTTTTCCCTATGGTACCGCTAACAGTTTCATTTTTCACCAAGCACAACGACAATAAGAAAAAAGGAAAACGACTTGCAATTACCTATGGCTTGTTCATCTTCCTAATTTATGTCTCCTTCAGCATACCTTTTCATTTAATTGGCAATGTGAACCCAGCCATCTACAATGAAATTTCAACCAACGTCTATTTAAACGTAGCCTTCTTTGCCATCTTTATCTTTTTTGCAATCTCCTTTTTTGGCTATTATGAAATCACTTTACCCGGAAGCCTTGCCAATTCTACCAATGCTAAACAAGGCTCAGGCATCGCAGGTGTATTTTTTATGGCCCTCACACTAGCTATTGTTTCTTTTTCTTGCACTGGTCCAATTTTGGGAACCTTGTTGGTTGGTACTGCTACTGAAGGAGCATGGCCATTAACAGCAGGATTAGCTGGCTTTGGCATTGCACTAGGATTACCATTTGCCTTATTTGCACTTTTCCCACAATGGTTGAACTCCCTACCAAAAAGCGGAAGCTGGCTAAATACAGTAAAAGTGGTCCTTGGTTTTATTGAACTGGCACTTGCTTTGAAGTTCCTTTCAAATGCAGATTTAGTTGCTCACTGGTCGATTATCAAAAGAGAAATATTCTTTGGTATTTGGATCATCATTTTCTTGGGACTTTTCCTTTACCTCATGGGATGGATCAGGTTCCCACACGATTCAAAGGGTCAGAATATTGGATGGACAAGAAAAATCATTGCTTTTGGGGTACTCATTTTTACACTCTACATATCTCCTGGTGTTACCAATACCAAACAAGCTAACATTAGCTTAGTAAGTGGTTTCCCACCTCCAGTTTGTTATAGCATCTACGAGCAACCCATCAATTGTGATGAACCCATCAAAGATTATGATGAAGCGCTACAACTTGCAAAAAAACTAAATAAACCTTTGTTAATCGACTTTACAGGATGGGCTTGTGTGAATTGCAGAAAAATGGAAGAAAATGTTTGGACCAAGCCAGAAGTACAAGCACTGATGGAAAAATACATCCTGGTTTCATTATATGTTGATGATAAAGCCACACTTCCTATAGATCAACAACAGGTATACACCACAAAATCAGGCGCTAAAGTCAATATCAATACAGTTGGTACCAAATGGAGCTTGTTTCAGACGGAAAATTTCAATGCAAGTTCTCAACCTTGGTATGTAGCCTTGTCGCCTAACGAACAATTGCTAACAGCTCCAGTGGGGTATGTGCCTAATGCTACTGAATATGCAGCTTGGTTAAAATGTGGCTTAGAGGCTTTTGAAAAGTCTAAGCAATAAAAAAGGGACCATCCCTGGTCCCAATTTCCTATTTATGAGAAAACCATTCTACAATTAAAGTGCTACTTGCTGCTCAACCATTAACTTTCTTAGGTTGATCAAACCGTAACGCATTCTGCCAAGCGCTGTATTAATGCTGCAATTGGTCTTTTCTGCTATTTCTTTGAAACTGAGGTTTGCAAAATGCCTCATCACAATCACTTCTCTTTGGTCTTCAGGAAGCATATCGAGCATTTGTCTAACACGCTCATGACTCTGAGATCTCATGATTTTAGATTCAGCACCTTCTTCTGACAAATTGATGGTCTCAAAAATGTCATAATTATCACTATTGTGGTTAACCACTGGAGTCCTTTTAACCTTCCTGAAATGATCTACACACATATTATGTGCTATTCTCAATGCCCAAGGCAAGAATTTACCCTCATCGGTATAGCTTCCGCTTCTTAGTGTGTCAATGATTTTAATGAATACTTCTTGGAAAATGTCTTCAGCTAAACTTCTGTCCTTTAATAGGATAACAATAGAAGTAAAAATTCTGTCTTTGTGTCTGTTAATTAGATCTTCTAGCGCACTAGAATCTCCGTTAACAAAAAGCTGAATCAGTTGTTGATCAGTTAGGTTGGAATTGGATCTCATAAAATGGTTTTTTAGAATGGATTTGGATTTTTTGGTGACGTCGTTTGTGCGATATCACATGTCAAAACTAGACTTATCGTGAGGTGGGCAAAATTTTGAAGAATGTATTTTTCACGATTACGTAAATTTTTGTAAGTGCTCTAAGCATTAAAATGTCAAAGCATTGTTAACACGTTCGTAGATCTACGTAAACACTTAAGAAGCTATATTTGCAGCATATTATGTCGAAAGCCGCACCAGTAAAGGAAAAGAAAGAATCAACCAAGAATGTTGAAAAAAACGAGCCTGTATTTATACAAGGTGCCCGCGTGCACAACTTACGGAACGTATTCGTAAAAATACCAAGGGGAAAACTCACTGTTGTTACGGGAGTTTCCGGTAGCGGAAAATCATCTTTGACCATCGATACCCTCTTTGCAGAGGGTCAAAGACGATATGCAGAGAGTTTAAGTGCTTATGCAAGACAGTTTTTGATGCGTATGGATAAGCCTGATGTTGATCATATATCCGGACTTTGTCCAGCAGTTGCCATAGAACAAAAAGTAGTTACAAGAACTCCACGTTCTACTGTTGGTAGCATGACTGAAATTTATGACTACCTCAGACTCTTATTTGCACGTGTTGGTAAAACATATTCCCCCATATCTGGTGATGAAGTAAAAAAGCAAGATGTTCAAGATGTACTTGCCTTTATGAAAAAAGCTAAAGCTGGTGACAAACTTTACTTGCTGTGTAAATTCAAAACGCATGCCAATAGAAAACCAAATGAAGAATTAAGCATACTGATGCAAAAAGGTTTCTCAAGACTAATCAATTGTGATACCCTTGAGATTACCCAAATTGAAGACTTGCTTGAAGAGAAAAGATGGAAACCAACAGAAGAAGATTATTTGTTGATAGATAGGTTTGTTGCCAAAACTTTCGATGAGGATGAAGAAAACAGAATAAATGATTCGCTTTCACTTGCCTTCTATGAAGGTGAAGGATCT
>JBEBDP010000208.1:0-3597 GCA_041156925.1 Bacteroidota bacterium
ATGGAGCAGTAACGCGTTTATCGCCCTATATTTCTCGTGGGGTAATTGATACCCGAACTGTTTTTGATCATTTGGTCAAACGTGGTTTCAGTTATTATCAAGTAGAAAAATTTGTACAACAGCTTTGTTGGAGAGAATATTTTCAACGTGTGTGGCAGTCGCTTGGTGATGGTATCAACCGAGACATCAAACAACAACAAGAACAAGTTCAGCATCGTGCTTTACCTAAAGTATTGATTGATGCAAATACAAGAATTGAGGCAATAGATAAAGGGATAGAAGAATTGCATGCAAGTGGTATGATGCATAACCATATGCGCATGTATACTGCTTTTCTAGCTTGTAATGTAGGAAGAGCCCATTGGTCGGCTCCGGCACAATGGATGTACTATCATTTGCTCGATGGCGATTGGGCTTCTAATGCTTTATCATGGCAATGGGTAGTTGGTTCTTTTTCAAGTAAAAAATATATTGCGAATCAAGAGAACATCAATAACTATACCCGCTCAACACAACGAGGTACTTATATTGATCTGAGCTATGAAGCATTAACTGAATTAGAAATGCCTTCTCACTGGAAAGAAACTATCGCCCCCAACTTTAATACTTTTTTACCATCAACAGGTCTTCCAGTGTTAGATTCTTCCCTTCCTCTAATGATCTATAACTATTATAATCTCTCGCCAACATGGAGAGCTGATGTTGAGGCCAATCGCGTTTTGTTATTGGAGCCTTCTGTTTTTGAACAATATCCAGTCGATCAGAAATGTATCACATTTACATTAGACTTAGCTAAAAATATCAAAGACATTCAAGTGTTTGTCGGTTCTTTCGAAGAACTGAAGTTGGCTTACAAAGGATCATCCATCTATTTCAAAGAGCATCCTCTAAATAAATATTACAAAGGGTGTGAAGATGAGCGCAGTTGGATCATCGAAGGTGCACAAGCAACAGGCTCATTTTTTTCTTTTTGGAAAAAGAATGAAAAAGTAATCAGGAAGATGTTTGGTTAATGTCAAGTCTTTGAAGAGTAGTTTTAAGTTGTATTTACAAGGAGATAAAATCTTATTTTTAATTTATTAATATCTCCTTTATGAGGCCCATAATTCTTTTGGTATCTTTTTCAATTTTGTTTGGAACCGCTCATGCGCAAATAGCTGTTGGTGTACGTGATAGTGTATATTCTAAGATTTTAGGTGAACAGCGACAGTTGATGATTTATATGCCTAAAGAAGCTACAGCAAATAAAGATACCAGCATGCGTTATCCAGTGATGTATGTCTTAGATGGGAATACCCATTTTCTTTCAGTGGCAGGTATGGTAGATCAACTATCTGATCAAGCGGGTAATGCAGTACTACCCAAAATGATTGTGGTTTGCATTTTAAACACTAATCGTACACGTGACTTAACACCTTATCCCGTAAAGGCAAGTGGTTTTCTTCCAGAAGAGATGGCGAAAGAAACAGGAGGGGGTGATCAATTTGCAAAATGTATCAAAGAGGAGGTATTTCCCTATATCGCCTCACATTATCCTGTAACAGCTTACAGGGCATTGGTTGGTCATAGTTTCGGCGGTATTTTTGCGTTGAACGTTTTGGCCAAACACAGCGATATGTTTGAAGATTATATAGTTATTGATCCAAGTACTTGGTATGACCAACGTAAATTTGCAAAAGGTGTTTTAGATAGTCTTGCTAAAAGAGATTACAGAGGGAAGTCGCTTTTTGTTGCCATAGCAAATACCAACAACCAGCCTGATACCAATAAGGTTAAGATGATGAAGACAGATTTTTCTGAGCATGAAAAGAGCATCATTGATTTTTGCAACAAAGCCAAAACCATCAACAAATCTGGTATGGCCTTCAAGCATGTTTATTATCCAAGTGATGATCATGGCAGTGTACCAATGATTGCAACCTATGATGGTTTGCGTAATATATTCAAACCATATCGTTTTTCTTTTGATGTACTTTATGATCCGGATTTCAATCCAATAACAGAAATTCCTGCTCATTACGCAAAGTTGTCTAAAAAGGTAAAACATACCATGCAGCCTGCATCAGAACTATTTGAGCTTTGTGATTTATATTATACAGTAAATAAGAATGAAAAAAGAAAAGAAGAAGTAAGGAATTTATATAAACAGTTTTATCCTGAAAAAGCGAAAGCATTTATAGCTGGCAGCGCAAAGTGATACTGGCATTTGGTTTAACTTTGTTTTGAATTTTTTGATTATGGAAGATATTTTAGGTAAAGTATTTTGGGGCAATAGCATTGCAGATTATCTGATTTCAGTTGTTTTTTTACTCCTAGGCTTTTTGGTTCTGCGGGGTATAAAAAACTATGTGATTGCGCGACTAAAGAAAATAGCTAGCAAAACCGAATCGAATATTGATGATGTGGTTTTACAGGTAATTGAAAAGTTTGGAATTCCAATTTTTCGTTTTTTGATTTTGTATTGGGCAATAGAATTACTTGAAATAAGTCCTAAAGTTGATAAGTGGTTAAATATAGGCTATGGAATTGTCATCCTTTATTTTGCTGTTTCTTTTGTTCTTTCATTAGTAAGAAGATTATTAGAGGCGCAAGTGATGAAGTTGGAAAATGGTGAAACCAAGCTTAAGCAGATTGGTGGAATCATGGTTGTGTTAAAGATTGTTGTATGGTCGATTGGATTTTTGGTCTTGTTTTCAAATCTGGGTTATAATGTAACAACTATACTAACAGGTCTTGGTATCGGGGGTATTGCAATAGCATTAGCAGCACAAAATATACTGGGAGACCTCTTTAATTATTTTGTTATTTTCTTTGATCGGCCTTTTGAAGTGGGAGATTTTATAACTGTTGATGATAAAAAAGGTACAGTTGAATATATAGGTATCAAGACAACCCGCATTAGAAGTATTACCGGAGAGCAATTGATTATTTCCAATAGTAACCTGACTAGCTCAAGGATTCATAATTTTAAGAGACTTGAAAGTAGGCGTGTTGTTTTTACAATTGGTGTAGTTTATGGCTTGTCGTTAGAGAAATTAAAAATGATACCTGAAATCATCAAGCAGATTGTAGAAAAATCTGAACTAGTTAGATTCGATAGGGTTCATTTTAATCGTTATGGAGATTTTAGCTTGGATTATGAAGTAGTCTTTTTTGTCGATACCCCTGATTATAATACCTATATGGATATACTTCAGCAAATCAACTTAGATATCTACGAAAAATTCGCATCTGAAAAAATTGATTTTGCTTTCCCAACGCAGACTTTAATTTTTAACCGACCTGAAAATGCTATAGGCTAATTTGGTAGTTATTTATAGAAAATCAAGAAATTTATTGGCTAATAGCAATACCTACCATTGAGTCCGCTGTGCCATAATAAAGTATCCACTTGTTTTTAAAAAATACTAGTCCCTCTGCAAACGTAGTTCCTGCTTTATATTGGCCTGTTATTTCATGTGGTAGATCGGGTTTCATGAATGGCTGATCCATTCTTTTGATAAATTTAGTAGGATCATTCAAATCAAATAAAGCTTGTCCACTAGCATACATTCCTTTTGGAAAACTTGGATCTGCAAGGTCGCTTTCAATATTTCT
>JBEBDP010000209.1:0-4494 GCA_041156925.1 Bacteroidota bacterium
CATGCATTTTGAAAACAAATTGAAGAAAGAGGCGGAAGCTTTAATGTCCGTAATTGACAAAGCAATGAAGCATTAATTGCTATTTTTTCTTACTTGCTTTTTTTATTGCAGCTTTTTCTATATTTTCTTTCAAACGAAATTTTACTATATCCTTGATAAGTTTTTTGGGTAAGGGTTTGTCAAAAGGAAATTGAATAGTTGATTTGGAAGTCACATATTCATCCAATTCATCTGCAAAATGTTTCAATGCCGATGGCATGGGATAAATCGCCAAGTGTTTTTCCCAACAAGCATAGTATACCACCATGCCATTTTGTTTGATGGCTGGCATGCCATAGCTAAGACAGTTTTCAGATGCTTTGGCTGTGCTTGTTATTAGTTCGTGAAGTTCAAGAAACTTCTTTCTGTTGGGAGATGGTATTGCTTTAATGTAGGCATCTACAGAAAGCAGCTTTGTATCTTTCATACTTTAAAGTTAAGGCTAACTTGCAAATCCTACATAAATACCATCTTCTCTTAGCTCAATCGGGTAGGTCCGCATGTTGTATCCTTCACCCGTTACATTGTACCCATTTTTTAAAGCGAACTTGTATTTGTGTAGCGGACATACTGCATTGCCTTGGGCATCGAGATAGCCGTTGACCATCTTAGCACCGGCATGCGGACAAATAGACTGAAAGGCGAATAGCGTTTCTTTGTGAATTGCGAGGCAAATGGTTTTTTCTGCAACGACTAATTCTATAATCGGAAATTGTCCAAAGCCTAAGCTTTGTATATCAGCAGCAACGAAATGCCAGTTGTAAATCTTATTGCTCATAGTCGAACGACTGATAACCAGTTTTGTAGGGGTAGCGTTTGGTGTACATCTCCCTGACTTGGTTCAAAATGGAAGTGCGGAGTTTATCAATCTCTCTTCTCTCTGTTGCTGACACAAAAACACAACGGGATTGTGTTTCGTTCTGCCATCTGTTTTTTAATTCATGCAACAAACCTTCCTTCACTTCTGGATCAAGCCATTCATCAAATGTTCTTTCTTCATAAAGATCCATTTTATTGAAGACGGTAATCATTGGTTTATCACTGCATCCCAATTCATTCAAGGTGTTGTTCACCACCTTCATCTGGTCTTCATATTGTGGATGTGAAATATCTACTACATGTAAAAGAATATCACTTTCCTTTACCTCATCCAAAGTGCTTTTGAAACTCTCAATCAAATGGTGAGGGAGCTTGCGAATGAATCCAACGGTATCACTCAACAAGAAAGGAGTGTTTTCAAAAACAATTTTTCTTGTGGTGGTATCTAGTGTTGCAAATAATTTATTCTCAGCCAACACATCGCTTTTACTCAATAGGTTCATTAATGTTGACTTACCAACGTTGGTGTAACCAACCAAAGCGACTCTTATGAATTCACCTCTTTCTTTTCTTTGTGTGAAGGCTTGTTTTTCTATTTCTGATAGCTTCCTGCGTAGCAATGAAATTTTTTCTCTAACAATACGACGGTCGGTTTCGATTTCAGATTCACCCGGACCTCTTGTTCCGATACCACCACCCAAACGTTCAAGGTGTTTCCACATACCTCTTAGTCGCGGTAAAATATATTGGTATTGTGCTAGCTCTACTTGGGCTTTAGCTTGAGCAGTTTTAGCACGACGCGCAAAAATATCCAAGATCAAATCACTTCGATCGATAGTTTTGATGTTGGTCGCCTTCTCAATATTTGAAATTTGAGCACCTGTAAGTTCGTCATCAAAAATCAATACACTGATATTTTTACCAGCTGCATAGTTTTTGATTTCCTCTAACTTTCCCTTTCCGATATAGGTCTTGGAATCTGGGTGTTGTAATTTCTGGATGAAAGTTTTTGCTGTGACTGCTCCTGCAGTTGTTGCCAGAAAAGCTAATTCGTCGAGATACTCATTGACCTGATGATCTTTTTGCTCTTTTAAAGCAACTCCTACAAGAATTGCTTTTTCTGAAGATTGGAAAAGATTTGATTTGTCTAACAAATAAAAATGTTTTTATAGTCCACTTATGGCAAGGCCAACAGAAAACGGCCTAACAACCGGACCTTGCCCCTCTTTGAAAAAGTCGGTTATGGTATAAGTACCAAATGCACTTATATTTCCCCATCCAATTCTTCCTGTCAGTGCAAACCTTGTGGTATTGAAATAACGTTTATCTTTTTCTTTTGTGAAATAACCACCAGTGCCTGTTGCATCCAAATCAATTTTTGATTTCACTTTCGCATCAATCATTGTACCTACTTTAACTCCTAAAGCTAACTTCCAACCTTTATTCATGTTTTCAGGATTGGTAGAATATCTTAGTTCTACAGGTGCCTCAATATAACCGGTAGCAAGCTTGTGCTTTTTATATTTAACTACAGTATCTCTTGTAAAGGTTGCTCCGTTTCTGTTGTTAAGATCAACCGTCATTTCTTTAAAGTAGATATTGTCGGTTCCAACACCTGGTCCAACAGCTACACTCAAACGCGGATTAGTTTTGAATGGAAAATCAAAAAGGAAATAGGCGTTGAATGTCCTATTGAAAGTCTTAGTGGTAATACTTGAAGGCTTACCTGACCAACCGGCCAAACCAAACTGGAACATAAAATGGTCCGAAGCTCTTTTAGAAAGGTCCATTTTGGTATAATCTACCTTAGCCTTAGGAGTTTTGGGCATCACTACCTTTTCTGCTTTAGGCGTTTTCACCTTCTTTGCAGTTTTGGATGAGTCCGCTGTTTCTTGAGCGAAACCATTGATTGTCAGGGCAAGAAACAGAATTCCAAGTATCTTTTTCATGATCTATTTTATGGTATCAAAAGTATTCTCAACGGGGTTAACGAAAGGTTAAGGTTGAGGCAGGCAAAGGTAAATCATTTAGGGGGAATGCCCCTTTCTTTAGCAGGTTTCATGGCAATTATTCAAATATTTTGTAAATTTCTTTACACTTCTGCTCCCAGGTATCTTTTAAAACTCAAGCTCATGAGACTAACATTTTTGTTCATGGCGGTTGTGTACTGCCAATTAGGATTTGCCCAAGGTATACTTAACAAGGTCAAGGCCAAAGCCCAAGAAAAAATTGAAAACTTAGGCACAAAGAAAAAATCAAGTGCTGATACCTTAACTACAGATGAAAATGAAGGTAAGAATGAGGCAAGTGCTGATACCACTGTTGCGCCTGTTTCTAAAGAGGCGGAATTAACTGCCTATAGAAAATTTGGTTTCGTTAGGGGTTCAAATATTATTTATGAATATGCTTTTGAAGAAGTGGAAGTTGGTGATTATCCAAAAAGTTGGATGTCGGATGTTGGAGGCGAAGTGGTTACTTTGAGTAATTATCCCGGGAAATGGCTCAAGGCCAATGATTTGGGAAATCATTTTGTTGATTACTTCAAGGAGTTTCCTGCCAATTTTACTTTTGAGTTTGATGTAGTGCAAAATATTAAGCCATCTTCATCTGATTATAATGAAGTATTTGTTGTGTTGGCAAGTACAAAAGGCGAACGCAATTTTAATAGTACAATTAGAAAAAGTGAAAGTTCGGGTTTCACTATAGATCTTGATCTGTTCAAACCTTGGTTAGAATATGAAAATCATTGGAGTCACGCTGACAGCACCAACTCAACATTCATTGATTTGCGAAGCCCCAACCAGTATGATTTGTCACCTTTCAAGGTTAATAAAGAAAAATTGCATGTTTCACTTGTTCGTCAAGATACCCGACTTATATGCTATTTAAATACAACCCGCGTATTTGATTTGCGTAATGCTTTTGCAAAAAATACTTTACTGAACAATTTGAATTTTTACATGCGTTCCCAACTTGAAGATCCTAATTCTGGTTTATATATTTCTAATTTAGTTCTTGCTGAAACTGTGATGGACACCAGAAAAGATTTGTTTGTCGATGGAAAGTATGTTACCAACTCTATTTTATTCGAAACCAATTCAGACAAAATACAACCTGCTTCTTTGCCATCTGTGGGCGTGGTTGCAGATTATATGAAGGCTAATCCAACAGTAAAACTGAACGTAATTGGACATACAGATAACGTGGGAGAAGATGCAGCTAACATGGATTTATCAGCGCGTAGAGCTAAAAGTGTCGTAAAAGAACTCGTTGATTTTCACAAAATAGATGCATCAAGATTAACATCTCAAGGTATGGGCGAATCGAAGCCCATTGGAGATAATAATACACTTGAAGGAAGAGCAAAGAACAGGAGGGTTGAGTTTGTAAAACAACAATAACCTTAAAATAGTACTGTTTATGAAAAAGCAATTACTAATACTAATGCTTTCCTTTTTTGCAATTGGATTTATAGCCTGGCAAAATCGTTTTAAACTGACAGAAGATATTCTGAAAGAGCTTGGTCTTGAAAAAGAGATGGCGGAAGATTTCATTTCCGGAAATTTTTTCAACGGATCAATTCAGATTTATAAAACAGACCAAATGTTAGCAATGTCTCAAACAAAGAGAGCAACT
>JBEBDP010000210.1:0-6281 GCA_041156925.1 Bacteroidota bacterium
TTTGCAATTAGGGCGATTTTATCACCTTCATTAATATGGAAAGTTAAATTGGAAAAAAGGGGTTTAATGCCATAAGACTTACCTAGCTGTTCAACAGATACATAATGCATGGCGCAAAGATACAAACAGCTGAGGGTTTACTCATTTTTACTTGCTTAATAATAATATGGCAAGGCAAAGCAGAATGGTTATTAAAATGATTATTGGAATTTTCAACTTGTCGATTTTTTCTTCCTTTGTTCTTGATTCCACTTGTTGAAGCCAAATTTCATGTATTTGAGGATGTTTTTGAAGAATAGGGCTGAGTTGACTGATGAGCTTGAGCTGTGCATTTGATGAAAGAGATGATGCTGATTGCATTCCTAGTTTCAATGTGCTTGTTTCAAGTACACTATCATTTCTTTCTAGAATTAATCCAAGCCTATTGTTGTTATAAAGACTGAGTAGGATATCAGACAATTGTTCATTGTTTCTTCTGAAACGATCTGTTTCATGTATTGTTCTTTCAGTTTGGATGAAAAGTTGAATGATTTGTTCTGCTGTAAGTGCACTATCGAGTGCATGGCCTTGGGCTTTCTCTAGCCAAATTTGGTAGTGATAGTCTTCTCTTTTTTTGGGGTTAGACAAGGTTTCATAAGCTTCTTGAATTTCCCGAAAATAAAATTGTGTTGATTGATTGTCGCCATGCTTATCAGGGTGGTATTGCATGGCTAAGTTTCTGTATGCCTTTTTAATCGCTTTTATATCTGCGCTGTGTTCAATTTTCAGTAACTTGTAATAGTCCTTCACTGGCATTAGCCAAAGTTATTGATTATAAACACATTTGTTCAAAATTACGATTGTCTATGAAAGTTATTTTCTTCCTTTTTACGCTGGCTTTGTCATTCAATTCATTTGCTCAAACCAATAAAGACAAGTATCATTTTTTTGAATTAAAAGTTTATGAATATTCATCATTGGAGCAAGAGAAAGTAATTGATGAATTCTTGTCATCATCGTTTCTTCCTTTTTTGCACAAGAGTGGAAGATCTAAAGTTGGCATATTTAGTAATTATGGCAATGATACTTCAGCAATAAAAAAAATCTATGTATTGATCCCTCATAAATCACTAAATGAGATTCCTGTTTTGCAAAAAGCCTTTTTCCAAGATAAAGAGTATATGGCCATTGGTAAAAACTATGTAGATGCCTCTAGTAGTCAGCCTGCTTATAATAGAATTACTACCTATATCCTTGAAGGATTTCGATTTGCGCCAAATCTCATGCTTCCCAATTTGAAATCGGGTAATAATGACCGTGTTTATGAACTAAGAAGTTATGAAAGTGCATCCGAAAAAAAATATTGGAAAAAAGTAGAAATGTTCAATGAGGGTGGTGAAGTTGATTTGTTTGCAAGATTAAACTTTAATGCCATTTTTTATGCAGAGGTCATAAGTGGTCCAACTATGCCTAACCTCATGTACATGACCAGTTTTGAAAACATGAATGACCGAAATGAGCATTGGAAAGCGTTTTCAAATGACCCTAAGTGGAAGGAATTGCTGTCCATGAAAGAGTATGATCAAACAGTCAGTAAAAACGTGACTACCTTTTTGAAAGCAAAGGCCTACTCAGATTATTAATAAAAACTTACACCTGGAACTTTGAGTACCATTTCGCTTCCAAATTGACCCGCAGGGGTTTGGTAACCTGGTTTCCAGTTTCCTTGAATGATTTCTTTTGCGATTATGAGAGAGGCATGTGCTGTGAAGGTATAGCCTTCAGGACCTTTTAGTCGGATTGTTTTGCTTTCGCCATTATTATTTGTTCCCTTTCCCCAAACAAGTGATATGCCTTCTTTTCTCATTTTTTCATCAGGGCCAGGAGGGCGTTGATCAATTCTTTTTTTAATAATATTCCTAACCAGTTCAAGTCGGAGTACCCAGTTAAAATATTTTTGAAATTTCATCCATTTAAAAACCGAAGGTTTTACTCCATAGAAGGTTTCAATATTGGGAATACCTGTAGTATGGTATGCCGTGCTGATGTCCCCCCATGGAATACTCATTACAAATAATTGCTTTTGGCCAAAATCTACATACATGCCTTTTTCACCAAGAGGCGCATTGATGATTTTACCATTTTTTCTTTTTGCACCTCCTTCTCCCAATTTTTCAGCCATGGTAGTTGCTGTACCATGGGAAATACTTCCTCCTAGTGTTACAAAGGCAAGTTGAAGATCTGTGGTGTTGGGTAGCAGCTCGCTAATTTTTTTGGCTACTGAATCAGTTGGAACGACATCAAAACCTACACCTGGCATGAGCATACAATTACTTGCTTTTGCTTGTTTGTCATATAGTTTGACCAGTTCAAAACAAGAGATATCACCATTAATATCAGTATAGTGAACATTGTTACGGATGCATGCTTCAACCATTTGTGTTGCTGTTCTGCTAAAGGGACCAGCTGCATGTATTACAAGTTGTTGGCCTTTGAGCAGATTGTCTAAGGCCGCAGGATTATTTAAGTCCGTTATAACGTATTCAAGATTGAGTTCCTCTGCAAGTGGTTGAATGGCATTTTCGTTTCTTCCCGATAGTAGGGGTCTTAATCCATAAGCTTTGGACAAACGGGCGATAAGTTCTCCAGTATAGCCATTAGCACCATATAATACAAAATCGTTCTGCATATTCAAACTACACTAAAGGTAGTATCTTTGTTCAAATACACGCGCAAATGACAGTATTAGATAAGGTCCGGGAGGCGGTAGCATTTTTACAGTCAAAAACTGCCAATCAAATCAAAGTAGGTGTTGTTTTGGGAAGTGGTTTAGGTTCGTTTACCGAAGAAATGAAGATTGATCTCGAAATACCTTATTCAGAGATTCCATATTTCCCTGTATCGACAGTAGAAGGCCATAGTGGAAAATTGATTTTTGGAAGTTTAGGCGATGTTCAATTGGTGGTAATGGCTGGAAGGTTTCATTATTATGAGGGGTATTCAGCTGATGATGTAGTGTTCCCCATACGTGTGATGAAATTTTTGGGAGTGAAACACCTTTTTCTTTCCAATGCTGCTGGTGGCGTTCATCCCAATTTTAAAGTAGGTGATCTCATGATTATAAATGATCACATCAGCTTTGCCATCAAGAATCCATTATTAGGTAAAAATATAGATGAATTTGGCCCTAGGTTTCCTGATATGAGTGAGCCGTATGCAAAGCGTTTGATTCTTAAGGCAGAAGAAATTGCCAAGAAGCTTAATATACATGTACATCAGGGGGTTTATTTTGGTGTGACTGGTCCCACTTTCGAAACTAGAGCAGAATACAAAATGATTAAACTTGTAGGTGCTGATGCTGTTGGCATGAGTACTGTACAAGAGGTCATTACTGCCGTTCATTGCGGAATGGAAGTATTTGCGATGAGTGTGATTACCGATTTAGGAATAAGAGAAGAAGACAATGTAATTACTCACCAAGAAGTTTTGGATGCAGCTAATGAGGCTGCTCCTAAGTTGACATCCATATTTAAGGCATTGGTTCAAGCTGTATAATAGTTGTTTGTTTAGAAGTTATGATGAAGCACTCGAAGATTGGTATGCAGTTAAAATGTAAACATTTCAAAGCAACTTTTTTAGGTGGAATAATTTTCATTCTCACCATTCTTTCCAGTGTTGAAATTAAAGCACAAGGAAGGGGAGGAATGGGTAGAAGTATGCAAGGGATGGGTGCTAGAATGGGTGCTTCTGGTGGTTCTGGAGGATCAGATTCACTTTCGTTTGAGAAAAGAAAATTTTCAGACGATTCTGTAAATGTGCGGTTTAAATATTTGGATACAGCACGGTATAGTTTTTTTGACTCATCAATTGCTGATTTTTACAAACGTGTGCCCATGAAGCCTGAGTATATTCAGATAGGGCATAATGGAAATGCTATTCGTCCATTGTTGTTTTCTCCTTTAAGATCACCTGGTTGGGATATGGGCTTTCATGCTTTTGACCCCTATGCGTTGACTATCGCTGATACGCGTTTCATGAATACAACAAAGCCTTTTACTGAATTAGGTTATTTGGTAGGTAGTAAAGCAGAACAACAGATCAGCATTGTTCACACACAGAATATATCACCCGATTGGAATTTTGTGATTCAGTATCGTCTATTAAACGCACCAGGAACATTCAACTCACAAAATACGAATCATAATAATTTTCGATTCAACACTGACTTTACTTCAAAAAATCAGCGTTATCATGCCTATCTCATTCTCATGTCAAATGCTTTACAAAGTGCTGAGAATGGAGGAATTCAGGATGAATCGTATTTAGTGAATCCAAATCCTGCATACGAGGATAGGTTTAATATTCCAACCAATTTAGCGGCAACAGCATTTTCTTCACGTAACTTTTTCAATGTTAAATTGATTACTGGTAATCGTTATGTCGACAAACATTTTTTACTAAGACAGCAATACGATTTCGGTAAAAAGGATTCTATTGTAACAGATAGCTCTGTTGTGCGATATTTTCTACCCAAGCTTAGGTTTGAAAATACTGTGCAAATGAGTAAATACAATTATCAATTTTTAGATGTACAGGCATCAGGTTCGTCAGCTTTTTATGAAAAAAATTATTCATTATCTACAGTACCTGATACTGTCAATTATCAAACGGGTATGGATCTGTTGAAAACAGATCTTTCTCTTATACAATTTCCAGACTCTAAGAATCCTCTTCAGTTTATTAAAGCAGGAGCATCCTTCTTGTTGTATACTCCTAGTTCAGTTCCAAGTATAGCGCGATTTACGAACACTGTATTGCATGGAGAGTACAGGAATAGAACCCGTAATAAGAAATGGGACATGTTACTGTATGGTGAGTTTTTTGTGTTAGGTAGGGACTTGGGTAATTATCAGGTTAAAGCCAATTTGAGGAGATCGTTAGGAGAAAAATTTGGAGCCTTAGAATTAGGATTTGAGAATATCAATAGAACACCTTCTGATTTGTTTACGCGCAACCTGCCCTTCCCAGTTAGTAGACAAGATGATTTTGGTAATGAAAATGTGACTTCTATTAATGGTAGTCTCTATTTTTCAAAAATAAAAACGAGAGTGAGTTTGGACTATTTTCTAATTTCCAACTATACTTATTTCAAAGGTTTTCAGCAGGCAGACCAATATGCGCCTTTGTTTAACTTTATTCGAGCGGGTCTAAATAAAGAAACTAATTTAAGTAGGAGGTGGAAATGGTATTTAGATTTGTATGTACAAACTGTTACCGGAAATGCGCCCATAAATTTGCCACTAGTTTATACGAGAAATAGATTGGCTTATGAGGGTAAGCCATTCCGTAATTTGGTAATTTCTACTGGCTTGGATATCAGGTATTATAGTCCATATTTGGCCGATAATTATTCACCCGTAATAGGCCAATTCTTCTATCAGACCGAGAGAAGAATTGCTATTCGTCCGGATGTTGCTGCTTACACCAACTTCCGAATCAGAAGCTTCACTACTTACGTTAGGATTGAGAACTTGAATACCATTACCCAGCGTTATGGTTTTGGATTTAAGGACAATAACCTGGCTGCTCCTCTTTATCCCAATCCAGGAATGGTATTTAGGCTGGGTATCTTCTGGAATTTCGTGAATTAACCTCGTGTTAAAAATCATTGATCCCTCCCATTATATAGAATAAGTCTTAATTTTGTAGTGTGAAAAAGCTACTTGCAATACTTTTATTATTGGTCTATACTGCTGCTAGCAGTGGTACAGTAATGAGCACTCATTTCTGCATGGGTGAATTTGCGGGTATAAGTATTGGCGAAAAACAGCAAGAACAATGTGGTTATTGTGGGATGGAGGATGCTGGATGTTGCCATGATCTTTTGCAGGTAGTCAAATTAGATGGTAGTCAGCTCGAAAAATCTTCATCAGTTTCCCTTGATTACAAATTTACTGCTCCTCCTTCTTCAAACTTTACTGTAGTCCAGACAAATAGTTCAACCAATTATGAAGTAAAGAGTCATTTTGATGCTAACCTGGATGGGCCTCCTATCTATCTTCGAAATTGTGTTTTCAGAATTTGATCAATTTCCCAATGCATTGTTTTAGTATAAATGTCAGCTAATCTTCCATTTATACTGTTTTGAGTGGCTTTGTTTTATTTTATAGGCCCTTAGCGAACTCAGAAATTTCCGTTTAAAAAAAGAAACTATTATTATTACATTATTCAAATTCATGTTATGAAAACAATATTTTCAACCATAGTATTATTTACATTTTTTTCTGTTAGTGCAATTGCTC
>JBEBDP010000211.1:0-2731 GCA_041156925.1 Bacteroidota bacterium
CTAAATACGGTGCTGCTGTAGCCAATGAAATCTCTATCCTTTACGGAGGTAGTGTTAAAGGTGCAAATGCTGTAGAATTGTTCTCTCAGCCTGATGTAGATGGTGGACTAGTAGGAGGTGCATCCTTGATTGCCGAGGAGTTCGTACAAATCATCAAAGCACTAAAGTCTTAGGACTTTAGCTTTTCAACCAATTCAACATAATCTTTCATGGCTTCCTCAGGGGTTTTACCCTTGAGGGATGCCCATGCTTCATACTTGGCTTTACCCACAAAATCGAAAGGATTTTCTGGTGGATCTTTTTGGTTATCTCCCTCTGTAGCCTGTTTGTATAAGGAATACAACTGTAATAAAGTTTCATTACTAGGGCGCTCTCTTAAGAGCTCAACGTCTTTTACCGCTTGTTCAAATAAATCCTTCATTTTTTAGGTTTCTGCTTAACGAAAATACAAGATTTAAGGAGAATTAAAATGATTAACTTTGCATCGCATTTTGGCCCTATTTATAAATGTATTTTTTCTCAAAGAAGTGAATGAAACAGATCAGAAATTTTTGCATAATCGCGCATATCGACCATGGAAAATCGACTTTAGCCGATCGATTGTTACAATCGACCAATACGATTAGCGACCGTGACATGATGGATCAGGTGTTAGACGACATGGATCTGGAGAGGGAGAAAGGAATTACCATCAAGAGTCATGCTATTCAAATCAACTATAAACATACGGATGGTCTCCAATACACTTTAAACCTCATTGATACTCCTGGTCACGTCGACTTCAGCTATGAGGTGAGTAGGGCATTAGCAGCCTGTGAAGGTGCCTTATTGTTGGTTGATGCCGCACAAGGAATCCAAGCCCAGACCATCTCTAACCTTTACCTCGCTCTTGAAAACAACTTGGAAATCATCCCTGTCATCAATAAAATCGACATGGATGGGGCAATGATTGAAGAGGTAAAAGACCAAATCATTGATTTGATTGGTTGCAAACCAGAAGAAATATTATTGGCTAGTGGCAGGACGGGTATAGGTATTGAAGGTATTTTAGATGCCATTGTCAACCGTATCCCAGCTCCAAAAGGTGATCCAACCGCACCGCTTCAAGCACTTGTATTTGATTCAGTATTCAATTCATTTAGGGGTATCATCGTTTACTATAGAATTTTAAATGGTAGTATCAACAAAGGAGATAAAATCAAATTTGTTTCTACTGATCTAGAATATGGTGCAGATGAAGTGGGTATCCTTAAACTAACCATGCAAGAACAGAAATCTGTTCAGTGCGGTGATGTAGGCTACTTGATTACCGGTATCAAAAATGCCAAAGAAGTAAAAGTAGGTGATACCATTATTAATGCCTTGAACCCAGCTGAAGCCATCAAAGGCTTTGAAGATGTTAAGCCAATGGTATTTGCTGGTATTTTCCCAGTAGTTACAGAGGATTTTGAGGAACTGCGTGATTGCATGGATAAACTACAATTGAACGATGCTTCACTCACATTTGAATTAGAAACCTCACAGGCATTAGGTTTTGGTTTCCGTTGCGGATTCTTGGGTCTCTTACACATGGAAATTATCCAGGAGCGCCTTGAACGTGAATTCAACCAAACAGTTATCACAACTGTACCTAACGTAAGCTTCATTGCTTATGATACAAGAGGCAATGAAATCAAAGTGAATAACCCAAGTGAGATGCTTGACCCTACGCAGATGGATAGGATTGAAGAACCATTCATCAGGGCTCAAATTATCACCAAGCCAGATTATATTGGCAACATCATGACACTTTGTTTGGGTAAACGTGGAATGTTAATTAATCAAAGCTATCTCACGCAAAGCAGGGTAGAGTTGATTTTTGAAATGCCACTCACAGAAATTGTATTTGATTTCTACGATAAATTAAAGAGCCAAACAAGAGGTTACGCGTCTTTTGACTATTCACCAATTGGTTACCGTGATAGTGATATCGTTAAAATGGATATCCTTTTGAATGGCGACAAGGTAGATGCACTTTCAGCATTGATACACAGGAGTCGCGCTCAAGATTTCGGAAGAAAACTCTGCGAAAAATTAAAAGAACTTTTACCTCGTCAACAATTCCAAATTGCTATCCAAGCTGCTATCGGTGCTAAAGTTGTAGCAAGAGAAAATATCTCTGCAATGCGTAAAGACGTAACCGCTAAATGTTATGGTGGTGACATCAGCCGTAAGCGTAAATTGTTGGAAAAGCAGAAAGAAGGTAAGAAGAGAATGCGTCAGATTGGTAACGTAGAGGTTCCACAAGAAGCCTTCCTTGCAGTATTAAAGTTGGATGATTAACCGCCTTTTTTAGGAGGTAGTTTTTTCTCTGTAACAGGCTTCACCATTGGTGCTTGACCATCTTCTAGTTTTTGATTGAAGACTTTCTCAATGTGTTGCCATTTTCCATTGACCCATTTGAATCCTTCGTAATCTCCATCAGGAATATAGGTATATTTTTTAGCAGGCTCATTGCTTTCTGAAATCAAATGATCATAAATGATCATGTCCAATTCATCATCATAAATGATTCTAGCATTGCCATTTTTCTTGTACTCAATACTGTATCTAGTTTGAATAGCTTTTTTAACAGTGTCTTTTTCGAATGTAAAAAACGGTCCACCAAAAACAGGATTGCCTTTTGCATCAAAACTCAAAACCTCAATTCTTTTCTTGGTACTTCTGATAGAATTTTCATCATAGCCCAATA